>CACNPW010000007.1 GCA_902622475.1 uncultured Alphaproteobacteria bacterium
AAAAACTACAAATTATGAAAAGGGGAAACTCATTAATATAATTGAAAGTATAATAATAAAACTAGAAAAAAATAAATTTATTGATGATAATAGATATAGTTCAACAAAAATTCTATCTTTATCAAATTCTGGAAAATCTAAGAATTTTATATTCAATTACTTAATAAAAAAAGGAGTGAATAAAAATCAAATTCAAAATAATTTAAATTTAATGCAACAAGATAATGATAATTGGGAATTAAATTCAGCAAAAATATTTGCTAAGAAAAACAAAATGTTAGAAAAAGATCAAAGTTATGAAAAAAATTTAGCGAAAATGGCAAGAGCTGGTTTTAGCTATGATATATGTAAAAAAATATTAGGTTAACTCTCCTTTATATGAATCTTACCTTCTAATAATCTTGCTATCTGCTTGGTAGTCTCAAATCTTTCAAAAGAAATTCTTATAATTGCAGTTAGAGGTGCAGCTAGAAGAACGCCAATAAATCCCCAAATCATTCCCCAAAATATTAAAGATAAAATAATTGTAATTGGATGTAATCCAAAACTCTCACCAAATATTTTAGGTTCTACAAAATTTCCTACAATTTGATGTATAATTGTAGGTAAAATAATTATAAGAATAACAAGGGTTGGATCATTATATTGAAGAAAAGCTATTGGTAGAGGAAGTAAAACAGCAATAACAGATCCAATCACTGGAATAAAATTTAAAATAAATGTTAAGCTTCCAAAAATAAAAGCTAATTCTAACCCTAAAAACCAATAAATTAATCCTGCAGCAATACCTGTAAAAGCTGATGTTAAAAATTTCGTAAATATATACTTTTTAACTAATCTAATGATATCATTCCATTCATCTGAGGTATTTTTTAGGAGGAGTTCCCAATAATAAAAATAGAGTTATAATTACAACTAGAAGAAATTTTGAAATAAAGTTTGCACTATTACTTAATATGGTTCCCGCCCAATTGGTAATTGGTAGCTCAGCAATTGTATTTCTGATTGTTTCTCTATCAATGTTAATTTCGAATTCTTGAAGTTGTATTAAGACGGCTTCTATTAAAATAATTACCTTTTGATTATAGTCATCCGCTGACTCTAAGAATGTTGCTACTGAAGAAACAATAAAAGGCACTATAATTGAAAATAGTAATACAATTAAACAAATACTTATAAAAACTGCAATAAATCTATGGACACGAAGATTGATAGTTTGAAAATCAATTATTGGATCAATTAATATTCTTAAAAGAAGTGCTAAAACAAATGGGACCATTATAGGTTGAGAGAAATTTAAAATAAATGCCACAGCAATACTAGCTAATATAAAAAGAGAGCCAGAAATTACACGGTTACTTTCGTTCATTATTTTTTATTAGATTGAGGATAAAAAATCTCAGTTTTTTCGTCAGATAATTTTTCAACATAAAGTGATTGGCTTGGAAACGCAAAACCTGCTTCGTTATTTTCAACAATTTCAATTATTTTTACAGCAAGAGTTTCTTTAATTTTTAAAAATTCTGCCCAATCATTCGTTACAGTAAATGTTTGCACTAGCATATCAATTGAACTATCAGAAAAACTATCTATTCGAACATAGAAACTTGCATTTTGATTTTTTGCAAAGTTATCATCTTTCTCAATTAAAGAATTTATTTCATCTCTAATTTTTTTTAATTGATCAATTGTTGTTCTGTACTCTAATCCAATTAGCCATCTTATGCGTCTATGATGTCTTCTGGTATAATTAGTAACAGACTGCTCAGCAAATTTATAGTTTGGCACCATTACTGGTGTTGAGTCAAATCTTCTAACAAGGGTAGACCTAAATCCAATTTGCTCAACCACTCCCTCTACTTCACCTGAAACTAATATAACATCACCAACAGTAAACCTCTTTTCCATTAGGATCATGATACCACTAATTAAATTTTTAAATAAATCTTGAGCTCCCAGTGCAACTGCTACGCCAAATAAACCTAATCCAGCAATCACAGGACCTACTCTTATGCCCCACAATTCTAGTATTGCGACTGCTCCGAGAACAATAACAAGAATTTTTAAACCTTTAAGAGTCCAATCAACTAAAGGTTTTGAAATTTTTGACTCAAAGTTTTTTATTACAAATGAAAACGGTATAATTAATTGATGCAGTAGCCAGAATATAAAAATTGTAATTAATGATCTGTTTAGTAAATCTAAAAAATCTTGGTTGCTATCAGAAACATCTAAATATGAAGAAGCTATAAAAAAACCTAAAACGACAGGGAGAAATTTTAATGGCCCATCAAGTACTTCAATAACTGCGTCATCAATTTGATTGGAAGTTCTTGAAACAATTCTTGATAATCGATTAAGAATAAATCTAGCTATGAGCCTTCTGAGTAAATAAAAAAGTAAGAAAATTACAAGACTTACTATGATATCTGTAGCATTTATGCCAAAAACACCGTTATTCCAAACATCTAAAAAAAGGTCAGTAAAGCTATTGAATGTTTCCATATCCGATATATTTATTACTCACTAACATGAAATTTAAATTTTTACTTGTTTTTTTGATTATGCTTAACTTAAAGAATACACTATTAGCTAATGAAACAGTGAATTTATACGACTTTTCATTTGAAGATATAGACGGCAATCAAGTAAATTTAGAAAAGTTTGCAGGTAAGCCAATTTTAATAGTAAATACAGCTTCTAGATGTGGTTTTACTCCACAGTATGAAGATCTTCAAAATTTATTTATTAACTATAGAAAAAGTGATTTAACAATAATAGCTACTACGAGCAATTCCTTCAATCAAGAATATTCAGATACTGAAGAAATTAAAAAAATATGTTTAGTTAACTACGGTGTAGGATTTGTTACTTCATCGCCAATGGATGTTAAAGGAACTAGTGCCCATCCAATTTATGCCTGGATTGACAGAGAGTACAACGAAAAGCCAAAGTGGAATTTTTATAAATACCTTTTTGATAGAAATGGACAGCTCGTTAAAACTTGGTCTTCTATGACAAAACCAGATAGTATTAAAATTACAAATTTAATTGATCAATTAATATAAAAAAAAGGGCAAATAAATTTGCCCTTCTCTCATAATAATTTTAATCAAAGGTTACATCATGCCGCCCATGCCGCCCATGCCGCCCATGCCGCCCATGCCGCCGCCCATGTCAGGCATTGCAGGTGCTGCAGATTTATCTTCAGGAGCATCAGCTACCATAGCTTCAGTTGTAATTAACAGACCGGCTACAGATGCTGCATCTTGAAGTGCAGTTCTAACAACTTTGGTTGGATCAATTATACCAGCATTTACCATGTTGGTGTATTTGTCCATTTGAGCATCATAGCCAATGTTATGATCTTTGCTTTCACGAATTTTACCCGCTACTACTGCTCCATCAACACCCGCGTTTTCTGCAATTTGTCTCATTGGATTGAAGAGCGCTCTTCTTACTATATCAACGCCAATCTTTTGGTCATCATTAGCAGTTTTGACTGATTTCAATGAATTTGTAGCATATGCAAGAGCTGAACCACCACCAGGTACTATACCTTCTTCAACGGCTGCTCTTGTTGCGTGCATTGCATCTTCAACTCTGTCTTTTTTTTCTTTAACCTCAACTTCCGTAGCTCCACCAACTCTGATAACAGCTACACCACCTGCTAATTTTGCAAGCCTTTCTTGAAGTTTTTCTCTATCATAGTCAGAAGTTGTTTCTTCAATTTGTGCTCTGATTTGATTACATCTACCTTCAATGTCTTTCTTTTTACCAGCTCCTTGAACGATAGTAGTATTTTCTTTATCAACAACTACTCGTTTAGCAGTACCTAGCATTTCTAGATTAACATTTTCTAACTTTATACCAAGATCTTCACTTATCACTTGGCCGCCAGTTAAAATTGCAATGTCCTCTAACATAGCTTTTCTTCTATCTCCAAAACCTGGAGCTTTAACTGCAGCTATTTTTAAGCCACCTCTTAATTTGTTTACAACTAAAGTAGCTAAAGCTTCGCCTTCAATATCCTCAGCTATAATTAATAGTGGCTTAGTAGATTGAACAATAGATTCAAGTAAAGGCAACATTGGTTGTAAACTTGATAATTTTTTCTCATGAAGTAATACATAGCAATCACCAAGTTCGGTGATCATTTTTTCTGCATTAGTTACGAAATATGGTGAAAGATAACCTCTATCGAACATCATTCCTTCAACGACATCAAGTTCAGTATCCAAACTTTTTGCTTCCTCTACAGTAATAACACCTTCTTTACCAACTTTTTGCATTGCACTTGAAATCATTTTACCAACTTCAGCATCACCATTTGAGGCAATAGTACCTACTTGTGCAACTTCTTTATCGGTTTTAATTACTTTAGATTTTTTTCTAATTTCATTAACTACAGCATCTACAGCTAAATCAACTCCTCTTTTAAGGTCCATAGGGTTCATTCCAGCTGCAACAGCTTTCATCCCCTCAGTTGCAATTGCTTGTGTTAGTACTGTTGCAGTAGTTGTTCCGTCTCCAGCAATATCATTAGTTTTACTAGCAACGTCTCTAACCATTTGAGCGCCCATATTTTCAAATTTATCTTTTAACTCTATTTCTTTAGCAACACTTACACCATCCTTAGTAATTCTAGGTGCACCAAAAGATTTATCCATAACAACATTTCTACCTTTAGGTCCTAATGTTACTTTAACTGCGTCAGCTAGCTTGTTAACACCAGTTAACATTTTTGATCTAGCATCTGATCCAAAAAATATATTTTTTGCAGACATTTTTATTATCCTCTCCTAATTTTTATTTTTTTTTCTTACCTGAAGTTATAATTCCCATGATGTCAGATTCTTTCATAATCAGAAAATCATCTCCATTCATCTTAACTTCAGTACCAGACCATTTTCCAAAGAGTATTTTATCTCCTTTTTTTACATCCAAAGGTACTAGTTTTCCTGTTTCATCTCTCGCTCCAGAACCGACTTCCAATACTTCACCTTCCATTGGTTTTTCTTGAGCTGTATCAGGGATGATTATTCCCCCTGATGTTTTTTGATCAGAGTCTACTCTTTTGACTAAAACTCTATCATGTAAAGGTCTAAAATTCATATTTCCTCATTTGTTAACTAATTGAAATTAAACATTTTTTTATTAGCACTCTCATCATAAGAGTGCTATTTATTTAAGCATTTATAAAGTCTATTCAAGAAGAAAATAAAAAAAAATTTGAATTAAAAAAACATATGATATTCTAAAAAAATGGTCTTTTTTAACGTATTACTTAAAACTTTAGGATTTATGACAGCGATATTAATCTTTTTAATTACTATTAATATTTTGATAAATTTTTCAACTGGTTTTAATAAAAATCAATTTTCGATGACAAATGGTAATGAGGACTCAAAAAATATTATTGCAAGTATAAATTTGAATGGGCCAATTTTAAATAATTACAATAATTTTTTTGGGAATAATATTTATGATTTTATCAGCCCTGAAAATGTAAGATCTTATTTGGAGGAATTGAAAAAACTTAAGATAAAAGCTTTAATTATTAATATTAATTCACCAGGTGGTACAGTGAGTGCAACTTCTGAATTAGAAGATATTTTTATTAATTTTAAAAATGAAACTAATGCCAAACTATATTTTTTTACAAAAGAAATTTTAGCATCTGGAGGTTATTGGGTTGCTACATCAGCTGATAAAATTTTCGCTTCTTACGGTTCAATTATAGGAAGCATTGGGGTAAGTGGTCCAAGTTGGATTTATTATGATACTCCTATGAGTTTATCCTTAGGAATATTTGGTCAGTCTATAGAGACAAAAAATGGTATAGAAGTATACAATCAAAATGCAGGGCAAAGCAAAGATTTATTTAATCCTTACAGGCAACCTAAAAAAGCTGAAATAAAACATCTGCAAAATATTGTGAATGACATATATGAAAGCTTTTTAGCAAAGGTATCAAAAAGTCGTAAAATTGAAATATCAAATTTAAGAAACAATATTGGCGCATTAATATATAATAGCGATCAAGCAAAAGATAAATTTTTAATTGATGATGTAATTGATTACGAAACACTTATTGACTTTATTGTTAAAGAAAATAATTTAGACGATTATAAAATTTATGAAAATAGAAAAAATATTTCTTTAATTGAAAGCTTCTTATCTGCATTTAAAAATACTAATAATAATTATTTATTTAATAAGATGTGCAAAAGATTAGAAACGAGTATTAATGTAATAATTCCTCTTTTCTTAAAAGAATGTTGATTAAATGACCTCTTTTAAATCTTGGATTTTAAGAATTAAATTTTTGTAATAATTACTTTTAGATAGCACATTAGAATGGATATATTTTTTAGCTACTGCTGAATGTTTTTCAACATCAATTGTATCAGCAACTATTTTATGATGATTAAGATTGTTTACAATAGATAAATTTGAATATCTATCATCAAAAATTTTTTCATTTTTTGAGAATGGAGGAATGATTTCAATTATTTCAGTACCTGGTTTACAAAAAATTATATTTGCTAAATTAGAACCATGAGGAGCAATTATTTTTTCAGCATCGGAGAAAATTTCTATTTGTTCTTCAATTTCATACAACTGCGGATTAATCACTCTATATCCCTTTTCTCTTAGAAGTGAAACAATATCACCCTCATTTATAATTTTTCTGTAACTTGAATCTTCTCTGGTAACATAAATTTTCTTACTATTTGTTAAATTTGTTTTAGGATTAAAAAAATTTTTAAGTATTTTAATTGAGTCTTTTAAATTTATAAATTGTGGAAATTCGGAATTATCAAAATAATAAAAATCATCATCTAGAAAAACAAAGTTGAATTCAATATTCAGAGATTTTAAAATTGATTTAAGAAAATCTCTGTATTTATTTGAAGAGTTTCTATGAATTGCTATCTTTATGTTTGTGCGTTTATTGAAAAATATTCTTGGAAGAAATTGTAGTAAATTTGAGTAATAATTACTTCCTGAATTTGAACCAAGAAGATAAATATCATCAAACGACTTTAGTGAATTCTTTTTATCATTAAAATTGTTAAAGAATTTTTCGGTATAAAAATGTGAAAGATTATTAAAATCTCTAAAATAAAGAGAGGAAAAAGTGTTGTTATCATTAGTAATTGGAAAATAATAAAAGGAATCTGAAAAAAAATTGCCTTTTAAAATATTGCAACTTAATGATAATGAACCAAAATTAGCATTTATAAATAATTCGCTAAATTTTTTTTCTTTTTTAATTTTTTCTATATTTACATCAATTAACATTTTAAGTTTCTAGTAATATACATTTGTTAAAATTTATATATAAATATAATTTTTTTTGGCGCGCCTGAGAAGAGTCGAACTCCTAACCTTATGATCCGTAGTCATACGCTCTATCCAATTGAGCTACAGGCGCTTCTTATTTTTCAATCTTTTATCAACTTACTATTGAACATACAATGTTCATGGTACCACCATTTATTAATTTTAACATATTATAGATTATTTTACACTGATTAGAGCTAAACAATTTAGGTGGTTGATGGTAGGATATAATAATGGACTCAAATAAAGAAAATCTTTTTAAAAAAGGTTCACAATATTCAAGGAAAGATGTTGGATGGGTTTTGTTGCCAGAAACTGGAAGACCAGCAGGCGGTGATTGGGATACAGGATACGTCAGAGTAGACGACAAGCTAATTATATTCATGAATATTGGAGTGAGTGGAACTAAGGTGAACCAACTTAAATCGTATGCTACTTCATAAAAATATTAGGATACAAATTATAATTCTATTCAGCATAATTATAATTTTTACTAATAATACTTTTGCAGAGATTGGAAAGGAAACTGGTCTTGAAATTCCAAGGTATGTATCTTTAAAATCCAATGATGCTAATATTCGTGTGGGACCAAGTAAAAAATATCCTATAGAAATTAAATACACAAAAAAAAATTATCCATTAAAAGTATTAGAAGAGTATGAAGAATGGAGAAGAGTAGAAGATTTTAAAAATAACACTGGGTGGATTCATAAAAGTTTAATAACAGGTAAAAGAACTGGAATTATCTTATCAGATGAAAAAAGTGTGAAATTATTAAACACTTTGAATGGTAATGTTATTGGAGAAATAGGAAAAAGTAATATTGTTTATTTAGAAAAATGTAAAATTAATTGGTGTTTAGTTTCATTAGGAAATTTCAATGGTTGGATGGATAAAAAATATATTTGGGGTGTTAAACAAAATGAAATTATTAAAATTAGCTTTTTTCAAAGATTTGATGATCTATATTGGAAAAGTGTTAACTTTTTGTACAAAATAAAAAAACGATTTTAAAAATTGCCTGGGGCGGTAGGATTCGAACCTACGAATGCCGACTCCAAAAGGTGAAGAGACAACAATCAGAGTTGTATATTGGTTAGATAGCTTGGATTATTTTTTCTAAAATTTTATAAAGTGACCTTGTAAGTGTAGCCAAATTGTAGCCAAAAATTAATATTTAATTATATTAAATTTTTTTATATTCTTAAAAAAAGGAGATTATAAAATGTCAATAATGGTTTGGATTAAAGTTCATATTAAAGAAGGTAAAATGGATGAATATATGAATTTACATAACTCACCAAATGGAAGAGCCTACACTTTATCTCAAGAAGGATGCAATAATATTATTAGATCAATAGATACAGAAAATAAAAATGTATTACTTTTAACAGAGGAATGGAGCTCCATGGATGATTGGGATAAATATATAGCTAAAAGAGAAAGTGGTGAAGAAGATGATAATTTTTTAAAGAAGATAGAAAATCTTCTTACCGATAAAGGTCATGAAATCACATTTTCAGAAATAACTAACTAGATAGATTAGTTTTAGTGTAGCCAAAGTGTAGCCTATGTGTCGCGAAAACTTACAATTCAGAAATGTTTACGGAAATATTGGCTGGGGCGGTAGGATTCGAACCTACGAATGCCGACTCCAAAAACCGGTGCCTTACCGCTTGGCGACGCCCCAAATTATGATTACTCTCTAGTATTTAGCACAAAATAAGTCAAATTCTTCGAGTGCGACATTACCATAAAAAGGAATAAAAAGCAGAAAAAGTGATCAGTATTATTTCAAGATAGATTCAAAACAAGGGATTTACATTTTTAAAGCTAAACCTATTTAATTTTTTATGAGAAAATTACTTACTATAATTTTATTCCTATCAATATACTTATCCTTTTCTCAGGTCAGTGCGAATACAGAAAAATTGTATGAGAGACTTGTTAATGATTGGTCTGCTATTTTTCCTGATGGTAATAGAAATGCTGCTGGGCCGAGATTTTTTAAATATATTTTAGATGAAAATTTAGAGTTCGAGGAGTTTGTGCAATTTAACAAATTATACTGTGCTGTTTCAGGCTCTCTAATTCCTCCAAATGCGAAACCAGATGAAATTTTTCTTACTAACACTGAAAACAATGAAAAAATTTGTGGTCAGTATTATAAATGTTGTTGGCCTTGTTTATGTGATGTTATGAAATATTCAGAAACAAAAAAAATAAACATTAATTTTAAAGATCAATCAAAAGATATTTATGCAATTGTAATTGATAATCCTTGTAATAAAAATGATTTTCCTGAACTCATTAATCGAAATTATTTTTGTGAAGGCAATGAATTAAATAAAGAATATACCTACTCAGTAGATAATAAACTTGTTATTGGTTTATTACATAATGCAAAAAAATGCGATGCTTACGATATAGATTATATAAAAAATGATCAAATAACCGGACCAATGTGTGAAGCTCGAAATAGCATGCCTCTTGAAGAACTAAATTTTGGTATGGGTGATATTTTTATAAGATTGGCAAATTGAAAATACTTGAAATGAGTAAATTAACTTTTATTTTTATCTTACTAATATCTACTATGGCTAAGGCAGAATTTTTCTCAAATATTTCTTATATAATTGAAAATAATAATGATCGATTAAGTTATGGAGTTTCAGTAACTGACTTTGACAAAGATGGAAATTATGAATTTATTGTTACAGGTTTTGGTTACTCTAATCTTGCTCTTAGTTATAAAAATGGAAAACTCGTTAATACAATACAAAATGATTTATTCCTTGATAAAAATAGAAGAACTATCGGTGTATCAGCCTGCGATATAGATCAGGATGGTTTTGAAGAAATTTATTTCTTAAATACTGATACTTACGCAGGAGAAAAAAAATACTCTGATAGATTGCTTGATAATGAAGAAAGAATTTTCGATTATTTTGAGTTAGAAAAAAATTCAGAGAATTTAAATTTAACGGCAGGCAGATCAGTTGTCTGTGTAGACAGAAATGGATCAGGTAAATACGGTATATATGTTGCTAATTATGGAGGTCCTACTAGGTTTTATGAAATTAAAGAAAGTGAAGTTGAAGATTTAGCACCAATTCTAGGGATTGACCAAATTACTGGAGGGAGAGCTGTTATTTCAGGACATATAATTTCTGATAATATGGATATATTTGCAGCTAATGAGCGGGGGCCAAATTTTTTATATAAAAATATTAATGGTAATTTTAACGATATTGCAATTGAAAAAAACGTCCAAGATACTTTTCAAAATGGTCGCGGAACAGCATTAACGGATTTTTTATATAGAGGACAGCTTGATATCGTAACTAGTAATTGGGAAGGTTATCATCGTATTTTTGTAAAACAAAAAGACTCTTTTCTTGATATGTCTTCATTAGAATTCAGAGCACCAAGTAGAATACGGACAGTCATATCCGCTGATTTTGATAATGATGGTTATGATGAAATTTTTTTAAATAATATTGGTCAACCAAATAAACTCTTTCGTATTCTTGATGAAGGAAACCTTGAAGAAATTAAATTAGATGAAGCACTTGAAGTTCAAGGTCTTGGAACTGGTGCAGCCGTTGCCGATATTGATGGAGATGGAATTTTAGAATTACTTATTTCTCACGGTGAATCTGGAGCTCAACCACTGAGTTTATTTAAGGCAAATGTTTCAAATACTCATTATATTAGAATCAAACCTCTCAACACTTTTGGTGCCCCAGCTAGAGGTGCAACAGTCACATTACATACAAATTTAAGAAATCATGCCAAGACTATTGATGCAGGCTCAGGATATTTATGTCAAATGGAACCAGTAGCACATTACGGCTTACGTGAAGGTGAAATCATTAAAAATATAACAATCAAATGGACGAATGGTACAATTGATAGTTATGAAATTAATGATATAAATAATACATTCGAATTTAAACAAGGAATATAATTTAATGTCTGTTGCTGAAACATTAAAAAAACCAGCTCCACGTTTTCATTGGAAATGTCAACACACATGGAGAAGAAGCGCTAAAAATACTGCTTGGTGTTTGCTAGGATGTAGTATTGGCGATTTTGGAACCATACTTTATTTTCAATTAACTGGCATTCCTTGGCCTACTCTTTATGTCATGATCCTAGCAATCATTAATGGTATTATTACTAGCATCATTTTAGAGACTGTCGTTTTATCAAGACAAATGATTATCAGCAAAGCGTTTAAAACAGCCATAGGAATGAGTTTAATTTCAATGGTGTCTATGGAAATAGCTATGAATGCAGTTGACTGGATCATTATGGGTGGCGCTAAACTCGTATGGTGGGTAATACCTATAATGCTTCTTGCAGGCTTTCTAACGCCATGGCCATATAATTATTACAGATTAAAAAAATATAATATTGCCTGCCATTAATTAAATTAATTCACAAACGAATATTGAAATTAGTTTAAACAAACATATTTCAATTTAATGATTAGAATATTACTTACATTATTATTTATTAGTTCTGGTGTATTTGCTGCTGCAAGTTCAGACGATAGTAGCTCAAGTATGTCTGCAGGTGAACAAGTTATTAAGCTTTATGATAAAGCGTATGAATTAGTCTATTACAAGAAGTTTGATAAATCGATCAAATTGCTTGAAAAAATGGCTAAGCGTAAAGATCTTGGTGATAAAAAAGCCGATGTGTATAATTTGCTTGGATTTAGTTATAGAAAACATAGTGAGCCAAATTTAGACAAAGCTTTCGATGCATATCAAATCGCTTTAGAAGCAAACCCCGAACATTTAGGAGCACACGAATATCTAGGTGAACTTTACATCACACTTGGAAAGATGAATAAAGCAAATGAAATGTTGTTAAAGTTAGAAACTTTAGCTGGAACTAATTCTATGGAATATAGAAAATTAAAATCAGCAATTGATAATTCATAACTAGTACAATTGCTCTTTATGAAGAGCAATTTGACCTATGATAATTTATACTCTTAATTTTTTATTAGCAGTCCTAATAGGATCTATGATTTTCTTTATGGCTGTTGTCTCACCCTCAGTCTTTGCCACTTTAAGTACAAATGCTAGCAGTAAATTGTTAAGGACAATTTTTCCTCGAATGTTTTTATTTGGATTTATAATAGCCATTTTATCTTTATTCCTTTGTTATATTTCGAGTAATATTTTAAATTCTATTTTATTAATAATAGTGGCTATGAGTTTTATTATTAATCGAAATTATTTAACACCTATAATTAATAATTTTAGAGATAAAGAACTAGAAGGTGATAAAAAAGCATCTTCAAATTTTAAATATATGCATTTGCTTTCAGTTTTATTATTTGTATTGAATTTTATTATTTTAATTGGGATTGTGATTAATAACTATCTTAATTATAATTTATAAACTTTATCCTGTCCCACAGGATAAATATTCAAATTTTTCTTACCCAATACATCCCTTATTTCCTTAGAATTGATATCCAACCCACCTGTTAAAATTCCAAAACTTGGTAAAATGAATATTTTTTCATTATGCACGAAAGATGTTTTAAAAATAGTTTTCCCTCTGTGTACAATTTTTACTTTTGGATGATAGTGACCACAAATTTGAAATAAAGATGTTTCGATAGGTATGTGTGTAAATAAAAATTTTTCAATTTTGTAATTTGTAAAATTTTTAAAACCTTCAATTTGTATATTTTTATCATGATTACCCTTGATCCATACGAAATTAGTATTTTTCATATATTGACTAAGATTTTTATAATCTTGATCTTTTATGCTCAAAGTTGAAAAAACATCGTGTAATAAATCACCAACTATAATTAAATTACTTGGTTTAATCTTATCTAAACTAACAAAAATTTTGTTTAATATTTCTTTTGTATCATACGGAGGTAAGAATTGCTTATTCTTTGCATAACTAATAGATTTTCCTATATGTAAATCTGATACGATCAGGGTATTTAGTCTTTTCCAATAAAGAGATTTATTTGGGTAAGCATGAAATTCTTCATTACCAAAATTAATTAATTGATAGTACATTAGCCTCTTTTAATATTTCATTTTCTAAATCCTCTAAAATATATTCATCAGTTTCTTTTTTTGATAAATTTTCTCTATTTATTTCAAGAATAATTGGAACAGCCAATGGTGAGATACTTGTTAGTTTTTTTAATATAATTTTTTTATCAATTTTTTTTAAGATTTCTCTAAGTCTATCATAATCAATCATATTCTTTTTTGCGTCTTCATATGATGATTTTAGGAGAATGTGATCTGGTTCATTTTTTTTGAGAACTGTATAAATTAGATCAGAACTAAATAAAACTTGCTTTCCAGTTTTTTCCATCCCTGGCAACCTTCTTTCTATTAAACAAGATATAATTGCATTATCTCTAAACAATCTTTTAACTATTGAAGTTTCTTCAAGATAATTATCTAAATGTTTATCTAACAATCCTAAATTTAGAATTGTTCTAATTTCTTTAACTTCTTTTAAAGACCATAAAACAATAGCATAATCATTTGCTACAAAACCTAGAGGTTTATAGTTAAATTCCTTAAATCCTCTAAGCAATAAAAATCCTAGTGTTTGATTGGCATGCCATCCTGCAAAAGTATAGATAACAGTATAAAAAATTTTTTTTCGGGGGAATTGTTCCACTAGATATTCATCTTTTTTAGGAATTTTTGATGTATTTTTTTGTCTTTTTAACCATTCAGTAATTTGCTCTGGATATAAATCCCACATATTACTTTTAGCCAATAAAGCCCTAACTGAATTTGCTAAATTTGTTGATAAGGGCATTCTTCCACCAGAGTATGATGGAATTTTTGAAATTAAAGATTTACTTCTTTTAACTTGTACTAAATTATTTTTCATTGATTGAAATTCTAGTACTTGACCAGCAAAAATAAATGAATCACCCTGAGAAAGATTTTGAATAAAAACTTCTTCTATATTCCCTAACGTTTTTGTTCCAAGTTTTATTTTTAACATCGGATTTTCAATGATTGTTCCAACATTCATGCGGTATTTTAGTGTTTCTCTTTTATGTACTAGCTTATAAATATTTTTATTTTCTCTCAATTGGAAGATTCTCTTAAATTGATCATAATTTTTTAAAACATATCCACCGTCTTGTATGAGATTAATCAATTGCTTAAAATCATTAAGTTTTAGTTTTTTGTATGGATATGCTTTGATAATTTCTTTGTAGAGATCATTAATATCAAATTGTCCCGCACAGGCCGTTGCAAAAATATGTTGAGCTACAACATCAAAACTTCCCTCTTTCAAATCAATTTTATCTAAGTTATTTTTTTTTATTTCTTCAATAGCAGCCTTTGCTTCGATAAATTCAAAACGATTAGTGGGTACTAAAATTGCTTTTGAAGGTGTATTTAAATTATGATTTGATCTTCCTACACGCTGTAATAATCTATTAATTCCTTTAGGTGCTCCAACTTGAATAATTTTTTCTACATCTCCATAATCTAATCCGAGTTCTAAAGAAGAGGTCGCAACAACACAGTCAACTAATCCTTTGCTAAGATTATTTTCTACTTTTAAACGTAAGTTTTTTTCTAATGAACCATGGTGAACAGCAATTTTTAATTTTTTCTTATTAATTAGCCATAAGTTTTTAAACATATATTCGGCTTGCGCCCTCGTATTAACAAAAATAATAGTTAATTTTGATTTCGTTATTTCTTTATAGATTTCATTAATAGAATATGTAGCCATATGACCAGACCAAGGAATACGTTCTTTTGATTCTAGAATTTTAATCTTAGGTAAAACTGAATTTTCATAAGAAACTATTTTTGGTTTTTTGCGGCAAAGCCATTTTTTAGCATCTAGTTTATTCTTGAGAGTTGCTGACAACCCTATTCGTTGTAAACTTGGAGAGAAAGTTTGTAGTCTTTCAATATTTAAACTTAGAAGATCAGCTCTCTTATTATCCAAAAAAGTGTGTATCTCATCAATAATTATGTATTTTAGATTGTGAAAAAATTCTTTGGCATTCTCATACGAATTTAATAATGCAAGTGACTCTGGAGTTGTAATAAGGATATTAGGAGGCTTTTGTTTTTGTTTTTGTTTTTTATATTGTGTTGTGTCTCCTGTTCTTACTTGAAATGAAATTTTCAAATCAAGCTCTTTAATAGGTTTCTCTAAATTTCTCACAATATCGTTTGCAAGAGATTTTAATGGAGAAATATAGAGAGTATGAAGACCTTTAAATTTTTTTAATTTTATTAAATCATCTATTGGATTAATAAACCCTGTTA
Organism: uncultured Alphaproteobacteria bacterium; assembly: GCA_902622475.1. Classification (GTDB taxonomy): domain Bacteria; phylum Pseudomonadota; class Alphaproteobacteria; order HIMB59; genus CACPNW01. The sequence goes on from CACNPW010000007.1 coordinate 15,666, forward strand.
AAGTTTTGCCAGCACCAGTAGGAGCAAATACAACAACATCAGAACCAGTTCGAACATGCCGAAATGTTTCAATTTGATGAGGAAACCAAGACCATTTTTTTTTCTTCATCCACTTATTTAGGGGGTGTAATAATAGGGGATTCGATTTATTTATATTCATATGGACTTCATTAACCATCAGCTATTTATCAAAGATATAAATGTACATATAGATCCAATATTACCAAAAAAAACAGCAATTATTACACACGGTCACGCAGATCACGCCCGATTTGGACATGATCATGTTATTGCTACTAGGCAGACAATAGACATAATGAAAATTCGCTACGGAGATAAATGTGCGAAGAAATTTACTCCTCTTAGATACGGGCAAAAATACTCGATTAAAAACTTTGATTTTACACTCTACCCTGCTGGACATATTTTAGGAAGTGCTCAAGTTTTAATTGAAAAAAATAATCATCGTTTAGTCATCACAGGTGATTATAAAGTAGGAAAAGATGAAACATGTAAAAATTTCAAACTGGTTAAATGTGATACTTTAATTACCGAAGCAACATTTGGATTACCCATATTTCAACATCCAGATCCCAAAGATGAAATTCAAAAACTCATACAATCTGTAAAAATAAATAAAAATAATTGTCATATTGTTGGTGCGTATGCACTTGGCAAAGCACAAAGAATAATGAATCTTTTACGACAACAGAAATATAATGAGACAATTTTTATTCATGGCTCTCTAGAAAAGTTATGCCAATATTATTCAAAAGAAAAAATTAATATTGGAAAGTTTGAAAAAGTTTCTTCAAAGGATAAAAGCTTTTATGAGGGTAAAATAATTATTGCCCCTCCTTCAGCATTAAAAGATCGTTGGTCAAGACGATTTCCTAATCCTATTATTTGCATGGCAAGTGGATGGATGACAGTTAAGCAAAGAGCAAAACAACAAGGTATTGAATTACCGTTAGTTATTAGTGATCATAGCGATTGGAATGAATTACTAGATACAATTAAAAAATCAAAAGCGAAAAATATTCTTATTACGCACGGTCAGGAAGATGCATTGGTTTATTATTGTAAGAAACAAAATCTTGTTTCCAAACCTCTTTCTATACAAGGGAGAAGTGATGAGGAAATAGAATGAAAAAATTTTCTTCCTTACTTCACAATTTGATTTTAACACCAAGTCGAAATACCAAAATTAAATTACTTCAAGATTATTTTAAAATACTTGATATCAACCGTGCATATGCGCTTGCAATTTTATCTAACCAACTTTCATTTCAATTTATTAAAGCATCTAAACTTAGAGAGCTTGTCTATGAACAAGTAGATCAACATTTATTTGATTACTCATATGACTATGTTGGGGATTTAGCAGAAACAATATCATTAATTTGGCCAACAAAAAAAGAGGGTAAATCACAAAATTTATCTACCTTAATTGAAAATATAAAAAAAATTAAAAAGTCTGAAATTAATACAGAGTTTAGTAAAGTTTTGAGCAAACTATCAAATAACGAAAGATGGACTTTAATTAAAATTTGCACCGGTGGATTGCGAATTGGAGTCTCAGAAAGATTAGTAAAAACGGCCTTAGCTGATCTGTATAACAAATCTGTAAATGAGATTGAAGAAATTTGGCATGGTCTAGAATTTCCATATGAAAATTTATTTCAATGGTTAAAAAATGAAACATCAAAACCAAAAATAGATTTTAAAAAATTATTTCATCCAATGATGCTTGCTAATCCTATTGATGAGGAAAGGGATTTTAAAAGATTAGACGCGAATGAATTTCAAGCAGAATATAAATGGGATGGGATAAGAGTTCAGCTTATGGTTTCATCAAAAAGTGTTTCACTATACTCAAGAACAGGTGATAATATTTCTTCTGCATTCCCAGAAATAATTGAAACTACTAAAGGTGATGCGGTTATTGACGGGGAATTACTTGTGGGGAGAAATTTTAAGCCCTCCGGTTTTAATGATTTACAACAAAGATTAAATAGAAAAAAAGCCTCAAAAGATCTTCAAAAAAAGTTTCCTGTTTTCATACGTGCTTATGATATCCTTTTTTATAAAGGAAAAGATTTAAGAAAATTATCTCTCGTTGAAAGAAGAAAATATTTAGAAAAATTTCAAAAAGAAAATACAACTAATCAAATTGACCTATCTACAATCATTAATTTTTTAACATGGGACGAATTAACTAAATATAAAAATAACTTTCATGATGATTTGAATGAAGGAGTCATGATTAAACTCAAAAATAGTGAATATTTACCCGGGAGAAAAAAGGGGTATTGGTATAAATGGAAAAAAAATCCAAAACTAGTTGATGCTATTTTAATGTATGCTCAACGAGGACATGGCAAAAGATCATCGTATTATTCAGATTTTACTTTTGGTGTTTGGAAAGAGAGTGAATTAGTACCAATAGGAAAAGCTTACTCCGGTTATACTGACAAAGAACTATTAGTATTAGATAAATTTATTAGGAATAATACTATCAATAAATTTGGTCCTGTGAGAGAAGTAAAAAAAGAGATTATATTAGAAGTAGCCTTCGATGATGTGTTTCCGAGTACTAGACATAAGTCAGGTGTAGCTATGAGATTCCCAAGAATACACCGTATTCGTTGGGACAAACCAGTTAATGAGGTATTAACTATTAGTGAATTTAAAAAAGAATTTAAGCTGAGTTAAAAAGGTATTATCAAAATATTGCATTAAATATTAAATATAGTAAAAAAATTAAATAAGATGATTAAAGAAGAAAATTTTGGATATAGAGATAAAAGAGGTCATTTCGTTCCTAAAGAAGCGGCTGATAAAAATCCTATTTGGATACTTCCTTTTAATTTAAAAAAAATTTTTGATTGGTTTATCTTTTCGTATATTTTTTCTTGGAACCTTGTTTACTTAGCTGTTGCGTTTATCGCTTACTACTTTTTTACACCTGCACTTTCCGAAATGAAAAATCTTTCACCAGGTTGGATTTCTGAAATTTTAATTCGGAACTATGTAATAGGTACAATTTTTTTTAGTTTAATTCATATTCCACTTTATGTAAAAAAATCTCAAGGAATAAGATTTAAATTTAACCCAAACTGGCCAGAAAAAATTCAAAAGATTTTTACATTTAATAAACAAATATTTGATAATTTATTTTGGAGTTTGTTTTGGGGTGTTCCTATTTGGACAGCTTACGAGGTTTTGTCTTTTTGGTTTTATGCTTCCGGTTTGATACCTTTTGTTCAATTCAGTGAAGCTCCGATTTATTTCTTTATTATTCTTTTACTAATTCCAGCATTTAGAGATGCTCACTTTTATTTAATTCATCGTTTCTTACACTTTAAATTTATGTACAAAATTGCTCATTCTGTTCATCATCGAAATGTTAATCCTGGACCTTGGTCTAGCCTATCAATGCATCCTATTGAACATTTATTATATTTTTCTGGTGTCATCATTCATTGGGTTATTCTCTCGCATCCACTTCATGCCACTTATCATTTATTTCATGCGGGCTTAGGATCAGCAAATGGTCATATAGGTTTTAAGCAAATGATGATCAATGATAAGAGAGCAATAGATCTCAGTAATTATAATCATTATCTGCATCATAAGTATTTTGAGGTAAACTATGGAAATCTCATGATCCCTTTTGATCAATGGTTTGGAACCTATCATGATGGATCCAAAGAAATGCATGAAAAAATGCTTAAAAGAGTTAGTATTAAAAACTAATTTTTCTTAAGAATTTCAATCAGTTAGCTAGCTTTAATCTGTATCATTTTATACCTTGTTTAAAGGTTAACATTATGTTTATATGGAAATTATATGCTAGCTAGTAGCGTATTTTACTCAATAGGAGGAAATATGAAAAAACTATATGTGGTTATAGTTGCAGTGTTGGCTCATCTGATGTTCATTTCATCAGCTTCAGCACAACCTACAAACAGTAACCAATTATCCGATCCTCGTGTTAGACAAGCTTTGTGTATGGCTATTGACATGAAAACAATCGGTGAAACATTATTTGAAGATCAAATCATAATGGCGGATAGTTTATTACCAAACGGTCCAATGAAGTCTCCAAATCTACCTGATTACAGTTACAATCCTGAAAAGGCTCGTCAACTTTTAGCAGAAGCAAATTGGGACTCTAATAGAGAACTTGATATGGTTTTCTATTATGGAGATCAGCTAACAGCTGACTTCATGGCAGCAATTCAAGCATACTTTGCTGATGTTGGTGTTAAAATGACTTACCGTCTATTACAAGGTGATGTTGGTGCACAACTTAATTCAGTTCCTGATGATGGTGTGAACGGACCAGCTGCTGTTGACTATGACTTAGGTTATGGTGCTCGTGCAGCAATTGCAATGCAAGAGTATTACAATACTTTTAAAACAGGTCTAAACCCACAAACTCCTGGTGATCCAAAAATGGATGCACTAATTGAAAAAATCAATTCAAGTGCAGATCCAGAAGTTCTAAAACCTGCTTTCTTTGAAATACAAGAATATCAAATGGAGCAAGTTAACATTTGTCCATTGTACTATCAAAAATTATTCATCTATGAGAGTAATAAAGTTGATAGAAATGGTGGAGCATATGGTAACGCTCAGTATAACTATAACTGGGGAATTACTGATTGGAACGTAAGTGGTGGTACATTACAAACTAACACTGGTCCTGTTGAATTCTTTGAACAACCTTGGTACAACCTTGGTTTGTGGATACACAACAAAGTTGTATTCGATAGACTATTAGTTGCTGATGGTGCGTTACAACCAGTTGGATGTTCAGCTTGTGAAAGTTATGAGTTAGCTGCTGATGGTTTAAGTCTTACATTTAAACTAAAAGATGGTCTTACTTTCCATGATGGAAACGATGTAACTGTTGAGGATGTAGCATGGAGTATTCGTACTGCTATGAAAGCACCTCAAATGCACGCTCTAATTGGAAACACAGTTGGATCAATCAAAGGTGCTGATGCATTTAAAGACGGTTCAACTGATGATGTTTCTGGTATTAAATACAATATTGCAGACAGAGTTATTACGTTAGAATTAACAAAAATTGATCCTAACATCTTAACTACTTTCACTCAATTTGCTATTTTACCTAAGCACTTATTAGGTGATGTTGATCCTCTGAAATTCCAACAAAGTGATTTCTGGCAAATGCCAATAGGATCTGGAGCATTCAAAATTACTGAAGTTAAAATGAACGACTTTGCGAAGTTCGAACCTTTTGACGGCTATCATGGCGGCAAAGCTGGTTTTGATATCATTGCTTACCCAAGTTATGATGGTGATGGTAACTTAATTAAGAATGCTGCCGCAGGAAAAATGGACTACGGATTTACTAAAAACGTAGCCGATGTTGCTGCACTAGATGCTATGGACAACATGGGAACTAAAGCTGTTGATATCCCTTATACTCGTATGATGTGGATTATGCAGTATCCAAAACCATAGTTAATTTAATCATTAAAGCTGAGGCATACGCCTCAGCTTTCTTTTTTTAATAATAACGGAAAGTAAAAGTGACCACTTATATTATTCAACGTTTATTTATTTTCTTTCCGATGTTGCTTGTAATAAGTTTTCTTGTTTATTCAGGATTAGAATTATCACCTGGCGATGCTGTTTCACATATGATCAGTCCTGAACTCGCATCAACAATTACTGCAGAACAACTTGATGCAATGCGTGAAGCGTATGGACTAAATCAAAGTTTCCTTACACGATACTGGATTTGGTTAACTAGCATGGTTCAAGGAGACATGGGTTATTCAATGGCAGGTGGTGTTGCTATTTCTGAAATAATGGTAAAAACAGTTCCTGCAACTTTAGAGCTATCTATGGTAGCATTATTTTTCTCAACAATTTTAGGATGTTCTTTAGGAGTTATTAGTGCTCTTAAAAGAGGTTCCGGTACTGATAATTCTCTTACGGTTGCTGGAATGGCTGGAGTTTCTATACCTGAATTTTTTTTTGGACTTGTAGCTATTCTTTTATTTGCAATCGAATTAAAGTGGCTTCCCGTTGGAGGTAGATTACTACCTCATTATGAAACACTTTGGGATCGTATACCAAATATTGTTCTCCCCTCTTTAGTATTGGCATTAATGATGACTGCAGGAGCTATGCGTTATGCACGTTCATCAATGTTAGATGTTTTAGCACGAGAATTTATTACTACTGCTCGATCAAAAGGAATGCCTGAGTGGAGAGTAAATATATTACATGGATTTAGAGTAGCCCTAACACCAGTTGTTGTACTAATTGGTTTTCGTCTACCTTTACTTATAGGGGGATCAACTATTATCGAACAAGTTTACCAATGGCCAGGAATTGGGAGTATGTTTATTCGCTCTGTTCGTGCTTCCGATTATCCTTTAGTTATGACAATTTCTCTAATGTATGTTTTTGTTGTTCTTACAGCAAGTTTAATAATAGATGTTTTAACAGCGTTAATTGACCCAAGAGTTAGGTTAGGAAAAGAATAATGGCAAAGTCTTCACTAGATAAGAAATTTGATCAAATAAGAAAACGTGAAGAGGAAAAAACTTTTTCTACAAAAAAAAGAAGTAGAATAGTTAATAAATTTTTAAATAATCGTTTAGCGGTTTTAGGTTTAATCATTTTTACAATAATTATTTTAGCTTCTATTTTTGCTCCTCTTCTCTCACCATATGATCCAATGCGAGTAGATTTACGTTCTATGAGACAACCGCCATCGTTTGATCATTGGTTTGGAACAGATAGTACAGGACGAGATGTGTTTACAAGGGTCTTATTTGGAGGCAGAGTTTCAATATTTATCGGTTTAGGAAGTGCTATTCTATCAGCTGTTGTGGGAATAGCGGTTGGTTGTTACGCTGGATATAAAGGTGGTTGGATTGATGTTATTGCTCTTAGAATTTCTGAAATATTTATGTCTTTCCCTCAAATTATTTTAGTTTTATTACTCGTATCTATCACAGGTCAAAGTTTATTTAATTTAATGGCCATATTTATCCTTACAGGTTGGGGAGGTATGTACAGGCTTGCTCGAGCTAGAATGTTATCTTTAAGAGAGGAAGAATATGTTCAAGCACTAAGAAGTTTTGGCTTATCTACATTCACGATATGCTACAAACATATGTTGCCGAATGCATTAAGTCCCATAATGGTCAATATTACTCTATCAACGGCAATGTTTATTTTAACAGAAGCAGGACTAAGTTTCCTCGGTTTAGGAGTTCCATTAAATATTCCTACATGGGGAAATATTTTAAACGTTGCACAAGATATTTTAATTTTACAAAACTATTGGTGGATGTGGGGACCAGTTGGAATTGTTATTTCAGTTTTTGTTCTTTGTGTTAATTTTATAGGAGATGGTCTACGAGATTCAACAGATCCATCACAGCAAGGTTAAAAATGGAAGATAAAAATAATATAGCGCTATCAGTTAGAGATCTTAAAACTTTTTTCTATACGAATAATCGATGCAACAAAGCAGTTAATGGAGTTTCCTTTGATGTTGAAAAAGGTAAAACACTTTGTATAGTTGGTGAAAGTGGTTGTGGTAAAAGTGTAACAGCGGCAACTATTATGCAATTACTTCCAACACTCTCTCGTATTGAAGAGGGTGAAATTAAATTTCAAAAAGATGATAAAATTATCAATATTGAAAAATTAGAAAAAAATGGAAAGGAAATGAGGGAGATTAGAGGGTCAGATATTGCAATGATTTTCCAAGATCCGATGACAGCACTCAATCCTGTGTACACAGTCGGATTTCAAATAAGTGAAAATCTTAAGTATCATACTAATCTCAATAAAAAAGAAATAAGGGAAAAGTGTATTTCTCTTCTCAATGACATGGGCATACCACTTCCGGAAAAAAGAGTTGATGAATATCCTCACAGTTATTCTGGCGGGATGAGGCAAAGAGCAATGATAGCAATGGCCATGGCTTGTAATCCAAAAATATTAATTGCGGATGAGCCAACAACAGCTCTAGATGTTACAATTCAAGCACAAATATTTGAGCTAATGGATAAATTAAAAAAAGAAAATGATACGGCTATTATTCTTATAACGCATGATATGGGAGTTGTAGCAGAGTTAGCTGATAATGTTGCAGTCATGTATATGGGAAACATTGTTGAAGCTGGAACAGCAGACGACGTTTTAAGACGACCAACACACCCCTATACTAAAGCTCTATTGGAGTCAGTACCTGTACTTGGAAGAGGGAAGAATCAAGATATTAATCCTATTAAAGGATCAACACCTGATCCCTACAACAGACCTATTGGTTGTCAATTTGCTCCAAGGTGCAATTGGCAAACAGAAAGTTGTGACGTGATGCCAGAAATCACACAAATAAATGAAACTCACCAAGTAAGATGTCACAAGTACGAACAATTTTTTGAGAAATATAAATGAAAAAAGAGATACTTAAATTACGCGGTTTAAAAGTACATTTTCCAGTACAAGCAGGTGTGTTTAATCGTGTTGTAGGACATGTTTTGGCTGTTGACGGTGTGGATTTAGATATTTTTAGAGGTGAAGTTTTAGGTCTAGCTGGAGAAAGTGGTTGTGGAAAGACAACTCTTGGTAAAGCCATCTTAAGATTGGTAGAACCTACAGATGGGGAAGTAAAATATATTTCACAAGACGATGATGAGACAGAATTAACATCTTTAGAAAAAAAAGATATGGATCCATTTCGAAAGAAGTTACAAATAGTCTTTCAAGATCCGCACTCCTCTCTTAATCCTTCATTTACAATTTTTGGCTCACTTCAAGATCCATTAAAAAAATTTGGTATAAAATCAAAAGAGGAAAGAAGAAAAATTATTGGTGATCTCCTAGAAGCAGTAAATATGCGCAGAGAATATATGGATAGATATCCTCACGAATTTTCAGGAGGACAAAGACAAAGAATTGGTATTGTCAGAGCTTTATGTCTTGAGCCGGAACTTATAGTTTGTGATGAAGCGGTTAGTGCTCTTGATGTATCAATTCAGGCACAAGTACTAAAATTATTAATGCAACTTAAGAAAGAAAAAAATCTAACCTACCTTTTCATTACTCATGATTTGAGTGTAACAGAATATCTATGTGATCGAATTGCTGTTATGTATCTTGGGAGAATTGTTGAACTTTGTGATTCTGAAGATCTATATAATAATACTCTTCACCCCTACTCTGAAGCTTTGATTTCAGCTATCCCAGTTGCAGATCTTGACAAACAAACGAAAAGAATTGTTTTGGAAGGAGATGTACCAAGTCCAGTTAATCCACCTAAAGGCTGTCCTTTTCATCCTCGGTGCCCTAAAGCAACTGACATTTGTAAAACTGAGGTACCAACATTAAAAAAATATTCAACAAATGGTAATGAACACTATGCATCTTGCCACTTAATTGATTTACCCGAAATTAGCTAAATGTCTAAATATGATCCAAAAGATCTAAATGGTGTTATGCCTGCTATGATCACATCGATTAATAAAGATGAAACTATAAACAAGGAAGGTTTAAGAAAAATAATCAATCATTTAATAGCCGAAAATGTTAATGGCTTGTACGTAACCGGTAGTACAGGTGAAACTTTTTTAATGTCACCAGAAGAAAAAAAAGAAGTACTTGATATTATTGTTGAAGAAGTAAATGGCAGAGTTCCTATTATTGCGCATGTTGGATCTATTGGAACTAAAATTACAACTGATCTAGCAAAATATGCCACTCATGCTGGAGTCGACGCATTATCAGCATTGCCACCTTTTTATTACAATTTTTCTAATGAAGAGATTTATAATTATTATAGTGACATAGCTCAATCCTCACATTTGCCAATTATTGTATATAATATTAGTCACGCAAATTTGATGGACATTGATATGTTAAAAAGATTGGCCGCTATAGATAATATTAAAGGAGTTAAATATACGGCAGCAACTCATTTTAATTTTGAGAAAATAAAAAAGGAGATTGGAGCATATTTTAAAATTTATTCTGGTATGGATGAAATGGCTATCTCTGGTCTGATATCAGGTGCTGATGGTATGATTGGATCGTTTTATAATTTAATGCCAGAAATGTTTGTAGGAATTTTTCAAAATATGAAAAATGATAATGTTATTGAGGCAAAAAAATTACAAGACAAAGTCAATATGATCATTTTGTATGCTTTAAAAAAATCAGGTTATCCATTTATTAAAATGGGATTAAGTTGGATGGGAATTGATTCAGGGTATGTAAGGAAGCCTTTTTCAAGTATTGTAAATACAGAGATAGAAAAGGGAATAAAAGATGATTTAAAAAAATTAATGTCGGAAAATGATCTTTCAGAAATAAAATTTTTAAAAGCATTATAATTAACTTTGTGAAAAAAAATATTTTAGAAAAATTAAAAAATAAAATCATTGTATCATGTCAGCCTAATGAGGGTGGGCCTCAAGACAAGACGTCTATTGTTGTTTCAATGGCAGAAGCTGCAATTATAGGAGGTTGTGGTGGTGTGCGAATTGAAGGAGAAAAAAATATACGAGCAGTCAAAAAAAATATTTCTTTACCAATAATTGGCATAATAAAAAATGACTTAGATAACTTTAAAGTTAGAATTACGCCTCTCTTAAAGGATGTCGATAAAATTATTAATAGTGGCGCTGATATAATAGCATATGATGCCACAAATAGGAAAAGGCCTTTTCCAACAAAAGAAATTATTTTAAAAATTAAAAAAGCAAATCGTTTAGCTATGGCAGATTGCTCAAATCTAGATGATGCTAAAAAAGCTATTTTAGAGGGTGCGGATATTATTGGAACAACACTTGCTGGTTATGTTGGTAAACAAGTGAAAGATACGGATAAACCAAATATAAAATTAATTAAAGAATTTAAAAAACTTAATTGCTTTGTAATGGCTGAAGGTCGTTACAACACTCCAGAGCTTGCAAAGCAAGCTATACAAGCAGGAGCAGATGCAGTTACAATTGGAAGTGCTATTACGCGTATTGATAATATTACGAGTTGGTTTGTAAAAAAAATTAAAAATTAAAATGAATAAAAAAATATTTAACAAATCAGGTATCGCAATTGATTTTGGAGCAACTAAGATATCAGTATCTCAAATAATTAAAGGAAAGTTTAAAAAAACTATTACTGAGCCAACTTCAATACATAAAATAGCAAATAATTACATTAAACAAATTGAAAAAAATATTAAAAACTTAAATATATCTAAATCTAAAAAAATAGGCATTGCTATTACAGGAAGGGTTGACCAATACGGAAATTGGTACCCAGTAAATAAAGAAAATTTAGGAAATTTCAAAATACCCCTTAAAAAACTTATAGAAAAAAAATTTAATACAGCTTCTACAATAATAAATGATGCAACAGCTGCAGCTTTGGGAGAAGCAAATTATGGAAAAGGTTTTAAATACAAACGTGTGGGATATATTACAATTTCAAGTGGTATAGGAGTTGGTGTAATTTTAAACAATAAACCTCTTCTCTCAGAAAATGGATTAGCAGGACATTTAGGATTTACAACTTCAACGTTAGCAAAAACAAAATGTGGGAGTGGTAGAATTGGAACTTTTGAAAGTATCGCTTCTGGTAAAGCAATGAATAAAATTGCTAAACAAAAAGGTCATAAAAATATTAGTGCTAAAGAAATTTTTAAGCTTAGTTTTCAAAATAAAAAATGGGCAAAAGAAATAATCGATCTATCTGCCAAATCTGTCTCAGAACTGTGTGCAAATTTGAAAGCTATATTTGATATAGACATAATTATTCTTGGTGGAAGTATTGGAATGGCACAAGGTTATTTAGAGCTCGTAAAAAAAAATTTGAAAAAAGAACCTAAATTGTTTCACGTAAAAGTAGTAAAGTCATCTCTTGGAGTAAAAGCATCAAAAATGGGTGTTTTGCTATAAACACAAGAAACTGATTGTGCTTTTAATGAAAATTGCATAGGTTAATTAAAATGGGAAAAGGACAAAAATTATATTCTAAAGCAAAGCAAATTGTTGCTGGTGGAAATATGCTTTTATCAAAAAGACCTGAAATGTTTTTACCTGAACATTGGCCTGCTTATTTTACTAAAACAAGAGGTTGTGAAGTATGGGATCTCGATGGAAATAAATACATAGATACCTTGATGATGCCAGGAACTAATTCACTTGGCTATAGTCATCCAGAAGTCGATGAAGCTGTCAAAGAAACAGTCGGGAATGGAAATATGTCTTCCCTAAATGCCCCAGAAGAAGTTGAGCTCACGGAAAGATTAGTTGAACTACATCCATGGGCTGATATGGCAAGATTTGCAAGATCAGGAGGTGAAGCTAATTCAGTCGCTATTCGTCTTTCAAGAGCTGCGTCCGGAAGAGATAATGTAGCATTTTGTGGATATCATGGCTGGCACGACTGGTACTTAGCTTCAAATTTATCTGACTCAAAAGGGTTAGATGGTCACCTTCTACCAGGTTTAGATCCTCATGGTGTACCACAAAATCTCAAAGGAAGTGTATATCCATTCGAATATAATAATTTTGATAAACTAGAAAACTTAGTCAAAACTAAAAATATAGGCGTTATCAAAATGGAAGTTTATCGAAACAAAGAACCAGAAAATAATTTTTTACAAAGAGTTAGAAAATTAGCAAACGATAATAATATTGTTTTAGTATTTGATGAATGTACATCAGGATTTAGAAAAAATTATGGTGGCTTGCATATGCTTTATGATGTTGAGCCTGACGTTGCAATGTTTGGAAAAGCTCTTGGAAATGGATATGCTGTAACTGCAGTCCTTGGTAAAAGAGAGGTAATGCAAGCAGCAGAAAAATCTTTTATAAGTAGCACCTTTTGGACTGAACGAATTGGATCTAGTGCTGGTCTTGCGACACTAAAAGTTATGGATAAAGAAAAATCATGGGAAAAAATTACAAAAATTGGTGAATACGTAAATAGTGAGTGGATGAAGTTGTCTAAAGAATTTGATCTTCCTATTACTATTAGTGGATTAGCGGCACTGACAACATTTTTATTTAAAAGTGAAAATGCATTGGCCTATAAAACATTTATTACTCAAGAAATGCTTAAAAAAGGTTATCTTGCTGCAACTGCAGTCTATGTTTGTACTGCACACACAAAAGATATCATTGATGGTTACATTGAAAATATACGCCCTATTTTTCAAACGATAAAAGAGTGTGAGGATGGAAGAAATATTATGGATTTATTAGAGGGCCCTATTGCACATAACGGTTTTAAACGATTAAACTAATCTAAAGATATAATTTTATTTCCAATTTTTTTAAAAGGCAATCTTTTTAAATTACTTGTACAAAGACCTTGGCTATCAATATAAAAACTCTGAGATGCAATTGGATCATAAGCATCTTTATGAGACACAGCTGCTTTAATTATTATTAATTTTGCATCTCTAGGATTAATACCTTGTGAAGTTAGTTGACCTAAATCCATTGGTGGTGTTTTAATTGATGTTAACAATAAGGTTAATTGATCATTTTTTAATACAGCTGAAGGACCCATATTAATTTTTGTTCCCATCATTGAAGCTAAGTGAGATTGTTTATTTTCAAGTTCAAATCTTCCATTAGAAATTCTTTCTAAATTTGCTTTAATAAAAATAGGTTTACCATGAAATGCATCAAATTTTGCACCTATATGTAGCTGAACTTCATTATTAATATGAGCTTTATGACAAATATCTGCAGCTTCAGGATCATTAATGATAGCAACGATCCCGTTATGATTAGTTTGTAATAATCGATCTAATAAATCAGTAGCATCTCCTGGTGTTCCTCCACCAATATTATCAGCTGGTTCAATTAGTAAAATAGGTTTTTTAATTTCTGTAATATTATCAATCACATTTAGAGCCTCATCCAGAGAATTTTCTTTTGGATAACCATCTTTAATTTTTGCTTCTAGTATATTGACCAATTTATCTAGGTAATTTTTTGCATCACTAATTTTTCCTCTGGTACAACAATTTATACTAAAACCACAATCTGGAATATCGGCGTATGAATATCCTGCCATAACATTAATGCATATGATCTCTGGATCTTTCTTCTCAATTTTTAATGCTTCTTCTAAAATTGTTTTCATTGGATCATTTGCTGTACCAACACCTGTTGGAGGTAAAATATATTTTGTATCCAGATGTACTTGTTTTACATTAGGATCTAGAAAAAGGTCATTTAAAATTGATGCAGCTTTAACTGCTGTTTCTCTAGAATCACTGTGAGGGTTTTTTCTATATGCATAAACACATGTAGTATACTTAATCATATTTTCTGAAACATTGGCGTGTAAATCTAAAACAGCAACAATAGGAATAGATATATTTTCTTTTGATAAAAAACTTTGAATATCTCTGAGAAAATCTCCCTCAAAATCATCATGGTTAGTGCTTACCATAGCTCCATGTAAAACTAAGAAAATAGCATCTATGTTGTGACAAGAAACTTTTAATTTTTCAAAGAAATTTTTTTTAAAATAGTTTTCTGATTCTTCATCAACAGTACCTGAAGGTCTGGCTGACATTTGAATTCCTGGAATTATATTCCAATTTTGACCAGAAGCATATTCTATAAAACCATCTGTTGGAGATCCATTACCAGTGTTTTCATTAATTATTTCTTCATCGTGAAAAATAATAAAATCTTTTAAAGTAGTTGGTTCACCTAAAAATGTATGGGTTTCATGATATATACCTGAGAGAAAAATATTTTTAGACATTTAGTATTTCTTCTAATTCATTATTTGCATGTATTTTTATTTTTTTTACATCTTCTGCAGTTGCTCCATCATAAGGCCAGAGAACTTTTTCAGATACTGGTCCCCACCCGCCAACAGAAGCAAGTAATTTATCTAAACCAGTGTTTGATAATTTATTAGCAAAAGGTAAAATATGTTGTTTCATAAAGTTTAGGACTTTTGCTTCTAGTTGTTTTGCTTTTTCATAATCTTTCTCGATTAAATCCCAAATTTTAACAGCGCCATTTGGGCTTAAACATGCAACATTGGAATAAGATCCATTTGCTCCTAAAGGTTTTCCATATACAACCGTATGTCCAGGCACAAATACCGAAAAATCATCTAATAATTCTCTTCTTTGTGAGTACCATTGCTCATCACCCCCTGCACATTTAATTCCTACAAGATTTTGAACAGATTGTTTTAATAATCTAATCTCTTCAAGAGAAAGCAGGACTTTTGCATGAGGAGGATTGTATAAAATCATATAAATATCCTCAACCACCTCTTGCATACCTAAAATAAAATTCTTTGACTCATTAAAAGTTGGAGGCCACCAATCTGGTAAGGTAATTTGAAATCCATTTGGTTTTAAACTTACCATCCGATTTGCTCTTTCTTGGCAAATTCTTGGATTAGTATGACTTAAACCAAGTTGAAATTTTTTATTCTTTTTTAATGCAATTGTTGAAACTATTTCCGATAATTTATCAAATTCTTGTTCTGTTTGATTATGACATTCTGCAGCTGTACCATTAGTATAGATACCAGAAACTTTGGAGTCACATAAAATATGAATCTGTTCTTCAAATGCAACCCAGTCAATTTGATTATTATTAATTGGCAAAAGAATAGTTCCCCAAATTCCATTTGGTTTCTCTAGTGTTTTCATTTTAATGTTTATGTAATTGATCTTCTGCTTGCTTAATAATATCTACGCCCACTCTATCGCTCCATCCTTGAATCAATTTCTTAGTTACTGGACCAACATTTCCATCGGCAATTGGCATTCCATTAAACTTTGTTGCAGGCATTATTGAATATGGAGTACTAGTAATAAACATTTCATCAGAAGTTGCTAAATCATAAGATTGAATAACAGCTTCAATCACTTCAATGTCTAAAGATCGAGCTATTTCCATTGTTGAATTTCTTGTAAGCCCCTCCAAACAATTAGCAGTGGTTGGTGTAATTAACTTTCCATCTTTAATCATAAATATATTACCACCTTTATTTTCTGCAACATTTCCATGAATATCAAGAATGACACTTTGCGCATCAGGATCAACTAATTTAGCTTCAATTTCAGCTAACGTGTAAAATAGGCGGCTTCTATTTTTAATTCTTGCATCTAAAGATTGTGAGGGCACCATTCTGGTAGGAGGAGTTACTGCATGACAACCTTTGCTATAAAAAGGAGCCCAGGAAACAAGGTTCATAGGTTGAGTGTAAATCATAACAGTTGGCTTAGAGACTTGCAAAGCTGGATTACCTCCAGTGATTGAATGTCCTCGAGAAATATTATGCACAAGCCAACAATCCTCATTAGCCTTGTAATTATCTTTATTAATTTCTAATAATTCAAGACTAACCTTTTTCATTTCCTCTATTGTCATTTGAGGGTCAATACGTGTTAATTTAAATGATTTATATAATCTTTCTAAATGCTCATCTAATTTGAATGGTTTAAAATTAAATGTTCTAGTAGATTCAGTAACTGTATCACCTAATAGTACTGCACTATCAAATATTGAAATTTTAGCATCTACTTCTGGTACAATCTCACCAGAAATATAAACTTTTCTATTGTTCATTTTATAATTTGTTTTTTGATTTTAATTCTGCTTTTAATTGTTCTTGTTCCATTTTCTCTTTCTGCTTGTCGTGTTTTGCAGAAACTCCATGATAAACAAAACCAAAAGCTCTTCGTGATCGAGTTTTGGATTTATTAGGATCAGCAAAATGAATAATTTTAGCATGATGCATTAAAAACATTCCTGCTTTACCTTCAAACTTCACTGTATTTTTTTTATCTTCTTCTGTGCCAAAATCTGTGACACCTTTTGAAAAACCTAATATTTCTGATTTACCATGCGGTCTGTATCCTTCCATTTTGTGTGAGCCTCTTACATAGTGGATACATCCATTTTCATCATCTACATCTTCTAAAGCAAGCCATCCGGTTACTGCCTTATCATTATCTAAATTAAAATAATAACCATCTTGATGCGGAGGAGTTGGATTACTTTTACCAGGAGGTTTATTAAAGTATTCCATTGCTCTTGGTATAACGTCTTCACCTAAAGCATTGGCTGCTAATTCTTTTATTTTACTATTGTGAAATAGATCATGAAAGAAAGCATCGTATTCTTCTAACTTTTGCATTTGCATTAAAGTATCTTTGTTTTCTTTATCAACGTAATACACCTCCCCTTCTTTCATTTTAGGAACACAGTCTTTTATGTATCTATCAAATTCTTTGTTAATAAGTTCCATATCAGACTTCGAGAAAAGTTCGGGAATATGATTATAACCATTCTCATCATAAATGTTTTTTAAATCACCTAAGTCTGGTATGTTGCTATTAAAATTCATATTAAGTTTTTCTCTTTCATTTCTTTTTTTAACTTTTCTTGATAAGCATCATGTGCCTCTTGATTAATTTCAGCGCTTTCACCATAATAAATAAATCCTAATGCTTTTCTAGTTCTTGTTCGCGATTTATTACCTTCTGCCCAATGAATTGTTTTGGCGTTATGGATTAAAAAAGTTCCAGGTTCACCAGGAAATGAAACAGTATTTTTTTTATCATTATCATTTCCAAAATCTGTAATACCTTGAGAAAATCCTAAAACATTTGATCTTCCGTGTGGTCTATATTCTGATTTATGAGAACCTCTAACATAATGAATACATCCATTTTCTTCATCAACTTTTTTCAAGTGCTAGCCAACAAGTAACAGCGTTATGTTTTTTTAACATAAAGTAATAACCATCCTGATGTGGTGGTGTTGGCTTTCCTATCCCTGGTGGTTTATTAAAAAATTGTAAATTTTGTGGCTCAGCTTTTTCACGCAAAACTATTTCAGCAACTTCTCTTATCGATGAATTTTCAATTAAATCTTTAAAATAATCATCGTACGTAAACATTTGTTGAAGTTGTTTAATAGTACTTTTGTCATCTTTGTTTTCATAGAAAACATGGTGATCAGGTACTTTAGGCGCAACTTCTTTTATATATCTAGTCAATTCTATTTTTATCTCTTCAATTTTATTATCTGAAAATAAAGGATTAATAGCAATATAACCATTCTCATCAAAATGAGATTGAAGGTCTGTATTATTAAAATCTGACATAATTTTCTGAAATTATGGTAACTTAAATTAAGAAGATATCTAGTAAAATTTAATAATATACCCTATTTTCTCAATTTAATTATAACTTATTAGAGTATGAATAAAAAATACAAGAGAGTTTTTTCTATTAATAATGATCTAGGATATAGAAATTATACTGTTAGGGATTTAATCAACCTAAAAGGTAAAAAAAAATTAACACAAGTAAGAGTTACAACAGTTGAAGAAGCCTCCGCAGCTCAAGAAGCGGGAATTGATTTATTATTAACTGGACCAGGAAAAGATTTTCCAGATATTAGAAAAGCTGCCTCAAAAACGTTTATGACTGTTGGTGTTCCTTTTATTGAAAACCCATCAAAAAGAGAGGCAACAAAAAAAGCATTTGAAATTATTGAAGCTGGAGCAGATTCACTAATGTGTCAAAATTGGAATCTTGAATGGATGAAGCATCTAAGTAAATTTAGAATTCCCTTTCAAAGTCATGTTGGTTTTATTCCAAGAAGAACGACATGGATTGGTGGAATACGATCTTTTGGTAAAACAGCAAATGAAGCTCTAGAATTATTTAGAGATATAAAGGATATTGAGAAAACTGGTGCATGGGGCATAGAAGTAGAACTCGTTCCAGAAAATATTTTAGAAGTTATTACAAAGCACACATCACTTTTTACTATTTCAATTGGTTCGGGAATAGCTGCGGATGCTCAATTTTTATTTGCTGAAGATATATTAGGACAGAGTAAAATAAGTTTTCCAAGACATGCAAAAAAATATAAAAATTTTGATAAAATATTAAGTGATATTCAAAAAGAAAGAATTGATGCTTTCAGAAAGTATAAAACAGAAGTTCAAAAAAATAAATTTCCATCAAAAAAACATACTATTTCAATTAAAAAAATAGAATTAAATAAATTTAGAAAGTTTCTACAACAACATTAATTATGAAAAATAAATTTAAAAAAGTTTACTCTCTTGCACATCAAGCTGGTTATAGAAACTATACGGTTAAAGATTTAATAAATTTAAAAGGTAAGAAAAAATTAACACAGATAAATGTTGTGTCTCCTGAAGAAGCTGCAGCTGCAGAAGCTGCTGGTATAGATATGATTATTTGTGGAGTAGATCAGTTAAAAGAAATACGCGAAGCTGCGCCCAATACATTTTTAACGTGTGGAATAAAATATACTGAGCATGCTTCCAAAGAAAGTATGATGAAGAAAGTATTTGAATTACTAGAAATCGGTGTAGACTCCATACACACCAATTCGTGGAATATAAATTTTATTAAATATTTAAGTGATTTTAATATCCCTTTTCAAGGGCACGTAGGTTTTGTTCCAATGAAATCAACGTGGACAGGGGGTGTGAAACCAGTAGGGAAAAGTTCTGCTGAGGCTATTAAAGTTTATCATGATATAAAAGAATTAGAAAAAATTGGTGCTTGGGCTGTAGAGGTCGAATGTGTACCAGAGGATGTTTTAAAAGAAATAACAAAAGACACCAAAACTTTGACTATTTCCATAGGATCAGGCAGATATGCGGATATTCAATTTTTGTTTGGTGAAGATATTTTGGGATATCACTTCAATTCAACTAAAACACCTAGACATGCAAAAAAATATAAAGATTTTAATAAGACATACGAAAAGTTACAAAAGGATAGAATAGATGCTTTTAAGGAATATCAGAAGGATGTAGCAAGTAAGAAATTTCCGTCAAAAAATAATGTTGTTTTGGCCGAAAAAAAAGAGCTAGAAAAATTTAAGAAATTAATAAAAAAAATCTAAATGGAAATTAGTAAATTAGTTAGAAGATTAAATGATAATGAAATATCGCAGTATGAGGATAAGGGTTATATAAAAGGTCTGCCTGTATTTTCTCAAGGTGGTGTTAAAGATCTTCAAAAACTATTTTTAGATTTAAGTAATAGACTGCCCGCAGGCGTTAACATAAATAAAACTAATATGTGGCATAAAGCGAGTAAAAAGTTTTATGATTTAGCACATACGCCGGCTATTCTTGATTATGTGGAGGATCTTTTAGGGCCAAATTTCTTCCTTTGGGGTGGACAATTTTTTTACAAAGCAGCTAAAAGTAAAGGTATTGTTCCTTGGCATCAAGATTCTCAATATTGGCCTTTAAATCCATCAAACTCTGTAACAGTTTGGTTAGCTGTATATGATACAGATAAATCTAATTCAGCAATGAAAATAGTATCAGAAAGCCACAAAACAAAAAAATTTTTACATAAAATTAATGACGATAAAAATTATGATTTAAATCAAGAAGTATCTAATGATCAAATTGATAAAGAAAAAATAGTATATATGAATTTAAAAGCTGGTGAAATTTCTCTTCATTCAGATGCTCTTTTACATGGTTCTGATGCAAACCATTCAAATAATCCTAGATGTGGAATTACTCTAAGATATTCTCCTTCAAATGTTAAAGCAGATTTATCAGAGTGGCCTTTTTTTTCTGTTCAAATAGCTAGAGGTGAAACAAATCACTCTTTAAATCCTATTGCTCCTATGCCGAGAGGCGAAGCAACCCCTGTTAAGGGCTTTCAATTTCATCATGAATTTGAAAGTGAGTGGTGAAGAAATTAAATTTTAACTAGTATAAAATAAATGAAAATAATTGATGAAATAATTCTATACGAAAACCCTGATCCTTTACTCGTTAGTAAACAAGGTATTTTCCCGGGTATAGTAAAATTACAGGATAATTCCTTACTTGCATTATTTACTATTGGGCAAGCTTTTGATTCTGCTGATCAAAGAACATTTGTTTCAAAAAGTTTTGATGATGGAAGAAGTTGGTCTAAACCAAAACCTTTACATAATCATAAATATAAAAATAAGGAGGAATCAGAATCACTTAAACCACTATTATTACAAAATAATAAATTACTGGCAATAGGTTATGCTTTTGTAAGACCAGATAGTTTAACACCAATTGTTAATCCTAATACATTTGAAATACTGCCGCTAAATAATAAAATAAGTATTTCTAACGATAATGGTGAAAGTTGGTCTATGCCAAAAAATTTTAACGTCAATGAAACACCGCTTGAAATATCAGGGCCGTGTATTCAGTTAAAATCAGGTAGAATATTAGGAGCAGCGCCACCTTTCCATTTAAAAGAATCAGATCATTCAGGATGGATAATTTATAGTGATGATGAAGGAGAAAATTGGAGTAAACTATCTGAATTTTATAAATCCAAGGAAGGCCATATTTCAACTTGGGAATGTCGATTATGTGAAACGAACAGCAAAATTATTGTTATTTTTTGGGCTTATGACAATAAAAATAAAAAAAATCTTAGCAACCATGTTGTAATTTCCGATGATAATGGAAAAACATTTAATACTGTAATTGATACTAAAATTAGAGGACAAGCGTCTAATGTAATGTTTTATAAAGATGATATAGTTTTTACCATTCATTGTCACAGAGAAAACCCAACGGGATTAATTCTAAGAAAAGTTGATGTCAGAGATAATAAGTTTTCAATTTTAGATGAAATCAATTTGTTTTCTAAAGATGGTTTATCAAGTGATGATACTAACATTAGTAAACAGTTTGGCTCGCTTAAGTTTGGTCAACCATCAATACTTCTTTTAAATAATAATGAATTACTAATTTGTTTTTGGTGCATTCATGATAACCAACATATTATTAAAACGTATATCGTAAATATATAGTCACCAGTATGTTCAATCTAATATCTAATGAAAAAGAAAAAATGAAAGTAATTAATTATTATCATTTTTCAACTGCACTACAAATGTGTGCTGTTATAGGAACAGTTGCAGCACCTTTAACATTATATTCTGTAGAATTAGGATTAGATCCAGATAGAATTGGTATTTTAGGTAGTCTCATGGCTTTTTGCCAAGTTTTAGCTTTAATTAGTATCCCTTTAACTCTTTATTTTGGTAGTAAAATTTTATCTATTTGGACTTTATTTAGTAGGTATATCTTTCTACTAATTTTTTTGATTGCCCCATTTTATCAAGAAAATTTGACACTTGTTTTCTACTTATTGTTTTTTGCAATGCTCATGTTTTCAATTTTAAGATCATTATCTGAAGCTGCATTTGTTCCTTGGATGCAAGAATTTATTCCAAGAGATGTTAGGGGTAGAGTTATTGGTATTAATGGCATTGTGTGTACTCCCTTTGCTTTAGTTGCATCATATGGAATAAAAATCTGGCTAGACAGTAGAGAAGGTTTAGAGAGATTTTACCCAGTTTTTTTCATAGCAATAATTATTGGACTAATATCAGCTCTATTACTTTTAAAATTAAAAGGAGGAGAAAAGATTAAAGGAAGAGATGATGATCAGGGTTATTTAAAAAATTTGCTTAAAGCAACAAAAGATAAAAATTTTAATTTATTTTTAGTTTCATCAGGAACACAATATTTAGTTATTACAATACTAGCTATTTTCTTAACTCTCTATTTTAAAATTAGAATGAATATTCCAAGTGGAGAATTAATTTTTTCTTCAACGTTAATTTTAATTGGAGGGACGTGTAGTGGTTTAGTAGTTGGAAGAGTTACAGATAGTTATGGCTGTCGGGGTATAAGGGTATTATTCCAAAGTTTACAAATTTTATTATTACTTACACTACCATTTATAAATTCTGATACTCCTTACTTAAGCTACGTAATTGGAATAATTTTCTTTCTATTTGGATTTTTAATGTGGGGCAGTGCATCAATAGGTTATATTTTCATGCTAAACTATGTACCAAGTAATAACAAAGAATCATTCATGTCACTTGCTTATAGCTTAGATGGAATAACGGCAGGAGTAACAACAGTGCTAGCTGGTTATCTAGTTGTTTGGTTAGATAATAATGAGATTATTGTTTTTGACAAATTACTTGGAAGCTATGAAGTTTTATTTGTTATTTGTGCTTTTATTATAGCAATATCTATGAATGCTTTTATTCTTATAAGAGAAGAAGGAGCTATGGGAGTTAGGACTTTTTTGAGACAATTAATTTTTTACAGAAAGCAATTACCATAAAATATTATTCAAATTTTAAACGTATCCAATGTAGATCCATTTTTTTATCATTACCCGCATAATAAAAAACTAAAACTTTCCCACTCTGTAAAACATCGGCATAGGGCAATCCAAAACTCCATATATTCATGTCAGCTAATAACCCTCCTAGCTCTTTACTATTTTGTTTAATTTTTTTTTGATTAAAAATTGTTACCTCAGAAATTTCATCAAAATGAGCATTGAGATTATCTGATACTCTTACTTTTATGCTTTGATTTTTAAATCTATCAACCCATGCTAACACTACCTTACCATCCTTTAATAATGCAGGATGAGAAGGTTGATCGGAAATATTTAAATCTTTTGGCTGAGACCATGTTTTACCTTCATCATTACTTATTCTTTGATGAATATTAAGGAAAGTTTTTTTTGCCGAATCATATGTCCATGCAAATGAAGCAATAGTTCCATTTTTATTTACACCACATCTTAAATCCCAATTAAAAATTCTTCCAGTTTCATCACCTGCTGCTAAATAAGGTTTAGACCATGTTTTTCCATTATCAGAAGAACATATGAAAATATTTTTTTGATACCATTTTGATTCATCATAATAATCTTTATTATTTTCAATACTCATAATTAATTTTCCATTTGGTAATTTCATAATAGGATTGGTAAGACTTGGTGGACCAATGTCTTTAGGTAGCTGAACTTTTCTAAGTTTTGACCACGTATTTCCATTATCATAAGAATCTGCAATTAGGATTTTCATTGGAAGACAGCCTTCAGTATCAGCATTAAATAATTCTTTTCCTGGAATAGAAGTTCGATCAATCCACAAAAATGATGCAATAATATGAGAATGAGAAATTTCAGTTAAATAACAAAGTTTTAGACTGCCTTTAAGATTATCTATTTTAACATTTTTAAAAGGCTCCCAAGGTTCTGACCATTTCTCACCTTCATCATCTGATCGGAAAAACTCTATTCCCTCTAATTCAGAATCTTTATTATTTCCACCTCTTGCAGTGGCAAGAATAGATCCATTACTAAGAGAAACAAATGATGAAAAAGTATAGCATGCTTTATTTGAATCAATTTTTGCAGAACATAAGATGCCTGAAGAATCTATTTTCATTTAATAAAATTTTATTTTTTTTTCTTAGGCCATCCCATTAAAAGTTTGGCATTTTTTTCTTCTTCAATAGCCTTTTCTTTATCTTTAAAAATTTTCACTACGCATTGAGGTTTATTACGATCAATTACATCATAAACTAGATGGTGATCTACTTTATCAATAAGTGGGCCTATCCAACCAGCACAATGATCGCAGTATCTTTTCATAGGCTCTGCATCATTATCCAAAACTTTACTAAGACTTGGACAAACATTCATTCTTAATTCTAATTTTTCGTCATCTAATTTTAAATCCATATCACAGTTTTCTTCAATTCTAATATGATCCCAGTATTCATACATCCCCTTCAAACCTTTTTCTTTGAATAATTCTAAAGTATGTTTTTCTTGATTTTTACTGATTTCCAACCAATAAGCCTCTAGATGTTCTTCTCCTTGATCTTCGAGAAACTTAAAAACTTCATTATAGAAACGGGTAAAATGATCACTAGGTATCATGCTCTTTTCCTTATAGTTTGTCTGCATGCTGCTTCTCCTAAAATTTCAGTTTTAATTTCGTATGGAGTATCTTCAGCCAGTGCTTCATTTGTTTTAATAGTTTGATCACAAAAGTTAGGTGAAACATTTCCAACCAACTTTCTTACATGTTCATATGCTGTAC
>CACNPW010000008.1 GCA_902622475.1 uncultured Alphaproteobacteria bacterium
TAGATGTTATGAATTCAATAAATATTTCGAAGTTTTTTTTAGAATTATTAAAAGAATTATTTGTTGAATAATTTTGAAAAACTTGGTTCATTAAATACGATTTTTCGTCAACTAAAGATCTCCATAATTTTTCACTGATAAATGGCATAATAGGATGTATAATCTTTAAAACTTGAATAAATGTCCATCCAGAAACTTTTTTAATTTCATCAGCAAATTTTTCATTTTCAAAATTTTGTTTAATAATTTCAATGTACCAATCACAATAAGTATGCCATACGAAATGATAGATTTTATTGGCTATTTCATGAAACAAATACTTTTTAGTTAATTGATCAAGTAGAGTGTTCAAATCATTCAATTCTTTTATTATCCATTT
Source organism: uncultured Alphaproteobacteria bacterium (assembly GCA_902622475.1). Taxonomy (GTDB): domain Bacteria; phylum Pseudomonadota; class Alphaproteobacteria; order HIMB59; genus CACPNW01. Next base: position 380 of record CACNPW010000008.1, read on the forward strand.
GTTTGCATCAAAAATAATTGTATCTATTGAAATATCATCTATAAAAATTGAATTATTCAATTGCAAAAATTTTCCGGCATTCCAAATTTTATTTGTGAATGATTTATATCCTTTAACTCTAGCTTCAGATAATTTTACATCTCGTCCAGGATTTAATAGTGCTGTTAATGTAAATCTTAATGTATCAGCGCCATATTTATCTAATAGCTCTAAAGGATCAATTATATTCCCTTTTGATTTAGACATTTTTTGTCCTTTTTCATCACGTATTAAAGGATGAATATAAATATCTTTAAATGGAGTTTCCTTCATAAAATAAGAACCCATCATCATCATCCGCGCAACCCAAAAAAATATGATATCAAAACCAGTAACCAAAACGTTACCAGGATAAAATTTATCTAATTCATATGTTTTATTTGGCCAATCTAAAGTAGAGAATGTCCAAAGAGCAGAAGAAAACCAAGTATCTAGAACGTCTTCATCTTGTCTAAGCTCAACATTCTCTCCATAAAATTCTTTTGCTTGATTTTGTGCCCCTTCTAAAGTTTCACTAACAAAATATTTATTATCAGGACCATACCATGCAGGAATTTGATGTCCCCACCATAACTGTCTTGAAATACACCACGGTTGAATATTTTCCATCCAATTATAAAATGTATTTTCCCATTGTTTGGGAATAAATTTAGAACTATTATCTTTAACAGCTGAAATTGGATCAACTGATAATTTTTTTGCATCACAAAACCATTGGTCTGTCAGCCATGGCTCAATAATAACACCTGATCTATCACCATATGGTATGACCATTTGTTGTTTTTCTTCTTTAATTAATAAATTCATTTCATCTAATTTTTTTAAAATTAGTTTTCTTGCTTCAAATCGATCTAAATTTTGAAATTCTTCAGGCACATTTAAGTTGAGTTTAGCATTTTCATCAAAAATATTAATAAATTCTAAATCATGTCTCTTTCCTACCTCAAAATCATTAAAGTCATGTGCAGGTGTAATTTTTACAGCTCCAGAACCTTTTTCAGGATCTGCATATTCATCAGCAATGATTGGTATTTTCTTATTTGAAATTGGTAAGTTACAAAATTTGCCAATTAAATTTTTATATTTTTCATCATCTGGATGAACGGCAACTGCAGTATCACCTAACATTGTCTCAGGTCTTGTTGTTGCAACAATGATATGATTATTTTCATCTATAGGATATTTAATATGCCATAAACTTCCTTCAGTATCTCTTTGCTCTACTTCTAGATCAGAAATAGCTGTTAAAAGTTTTGGGTCCCAATTCACCAATCTCTTATCTTTATAAATAATTCCATCATTAAATAAATTAACAAATACTTTCTTAACTGCATAAGAAAGTCCCTCATCCATAGTAAATCTTTCTCTTGACCAGTCTGCAGAAGCACCAAGTCTTCTTAATTGATTACTTATCTGACCACCCGACTCTTTTTTCCATTCCCACACTTTTTCAATAAACTTTTCTCTACCTAGAGATCGTCGATCTAGGTTTGACTCACTTAATTTTCTTTCAACCACCATCTGAGTAGCTATTCCTGCATGATCTGTCCCCGCTTGCCACAATACTTCCATACCCTTCATTCTATGGTATCTTATTAATATATCTTGAATTGTGAAGGTTAACGCATGACCCATATGTAAGCTACCTGTAACATTAGGTGGTGGCATCATTATAGAATAAGGCTCACCTCCTTTTTGTGGTTTAAAACAATTTGATTGCTCCCATTGCGAATAAAGATTTTTTTCATCTTTTAAAAAATCAAAAAATTTATCAAGCTGCATCGTAACTATTTTGAATCGAAATAATTTTTTAGTAATTTTGGGATTTTCTCATCAAGTATTGTTTCAATTTTATTTTCTACAAGATAGGAGAGTTTTTGATCTATGATATCATTAATTTCACTATTTATCTCTTCGTCTTTTTGAAGTAATTTAATTGTACCATCACTGTTAACCTTTTGATTAAGTATTAAAATATTAGATGAAGAATGTTTATTTGAATCGTTTTTTTCATCTTCAAGTGCTCTTCGTATGACTTCAAGGGATTCATTGATAGAATTTTTTGTATTCATATAGGTATTATAAATGTTTAATTAAATTAATAAAACTCTAATTATAGCTAGGAAGATACTCTTCAAATAATTTAATCAGTGAACCATCCAAAGCTAGTAAATTAAAATAATTAATAAGATAGTTTTTATTTGCATTAAAATATTCAACATTTACGTTTAAAAGATTAGTTTCTGCTTCTATTAGATCAGTTATAGATTTTGTCCCAAGGTTATATTCCTCTTGAGTACTTTCTAGAAGAGTATTTGCATACTCTATAGTTAATAACGATGTATTTAAATTTGATTTACTAACTAAATAGTTTTTATAATAGTTTGATACCTCAATATTTAAACTTTCTTTAAGATCTTCTAATTCAATTTCAGTTTGCAAAATTTGAGAATTTATTTTTCTAATGTCTGATTTGTCAATATTTTGCTGAAATATAGGAATTGTCAAAGTTAACCCTAATGTTGCATTGGTATTTTCACTTCCTGCATCTATTCGTGATCCATCCGAATACTCAGTGGAAGCTGTTATATCTAAGGTAGGTCTATTAGAACCTTTTTCTTTTGAGAGATCAAGTTCTTTAATTTTAATATTATTTTGAGCAATTAAAATATTAAAATTATTCTTATAAACTTCAGAAAGTATGTTATCAAAATTCAAATCTTCTTCTATATTTACATAATCTTCCAAATTAATAGCTTCTTTACCAACAATTGATTTAAATGTTTTTAAACTGACTTTGTAGTTTTGTTCGGCTGAAAAAAGATTTGTTTCAGCAATTGAAAAAGCACTCTCAGCATTTTTCAATTCAGTTATGGTTGCTGATCCCAATTCATATTTTAATTTTACTTCTTCTAAAAATCTTGAAACAGAGTCAAAATTTTTTTTGGAAGCCTCTAATGATTTTTCATAATTTATTACGGTTAAATAACCGTCTACAGCTGTTAGCGATAAATCTTGAACTGATTTATAAAAGTTTATAACTGCATTTTCGTAAATAATTTTTGATCTTTCTATTTCTAAACTTTTTTCACCGCCATCATACAAATTTTGAGTAATACTAATTTTATATTTATCTGTAAAAGTCTCTGGTGTTGTTGATACACCAGCTGCTGATGTTGTATCATTATTACTATATGTGCCAGAAATTGTGCCAGTAACTGTTGGAAGTTTTTTGCCTATAGCTACCTCAATAGTTTCTTTGCTTTCATTTAGTTTTTCAAAAGCAATTTTTACTTTCAAATTATTTGCAATCGTACTTTTTACAGAATCATCAATCGATAGAGCAAATATAGATTTAGAATAAATAAGTAATAACAATAATATAAATAATCTCATTTAAAATTTAAAATCCTCTTGTTGTTCTTGAATTTGATAATTACTCATTACATCAAATAAATACTCAGATGAATACAAATCTTCATTTCTTATAATTTTATAAGCTTTGCCCAAATTATCATATATTTTTTTAATATATATTAACCTTCCTTCATTCATTGCTAGCTGATTCTTTAACTTATCAGTTATTTTAAATATAGGTCCATCAATAATAATTAAGTTAAATGGAGCTTTATCGGATAATCCATCTAATAAATTATGATTAAATAAACTAATATTAGTATTATCAATATTGTTAATATTATGTTCTAATAATTTAAATAGTTCTCTGTTTTCTTCTACAACATGAAGTTCTTTACATAGTGAGCTAATTAAAGCAGAAAAGTAGCCCGTTAAGCCGCCTATATGCAATACCTTATCATTAGGTAAAATTTTCGAATATTTTATAATTTGAGCTAGGTGTAAATTTTTAAGATATCCTCTTTTCTCAGTTATATCTAAATTATTATCTAGGTAACAATTCTTACCTAAGCTGACATCCAAATAATTTTCTTTTGGAGTATTTTCAAATATTTGTAAGATATTTTCTTCATTAATTTTGTTTGGTCTTAACTGATTAACAACCATATTTTTTCTTGCAATTTCAAATGTTTCACTCATTTCTTAAAGGATGCTTTATATAAACCTATTATATAATCAATTATTTAAATTATATTATTAATCTTTAGAATTTTTTTTCATTAATTGACTAGAAATTATATAGTGATAATTGTCATTTTTTTTAGGCTCGGTGGCAGAGTGGTGATGTAGGGGCCTGCAAAGCCTTGCACAGCGGTTCGATTCCGCTCCGAGCCTCCAAATTTTTCTTGTTTTTTAATTTTTTTTTATTATCAACAAAATTGTGTTCCTCGGTAGCTCAGTGGTAGAGCAATCGGCTGTTAACCGATCGGTCGCTGGTTCGAGCCCGGCCCGGGGAGCCATATTCTCTATATAGTTTTCTTAAGAATTCGATGTTATTATTGAGCAATCGTTTTTAAACCGATTGCTCATTTGAATACAAGTTTATTTTGAAATAAACAAATTTACTCTCAACAAGAGTCTTTTCAGACTCATGCAACTCTAACAGAAAGATTATCTTCTTTTGATACTCTTAATTTAGTTTTTATTTGTCTTTCCATATCATCTAGCAAATAATATTTTATCATTACGGATGATGTTAAAGACTCTTCTGATACAGCATCATTGAAATCTTCATCATTCCAATGTTTTCTTCCTGTAAGAGTTAGAGCACCTGCTACTGTTTCAATTAAATGCTGTTTATATACATCATAAACGATTTTATTAATTATTTCAGGAGCTTGTGAATGCTTGTCTCCAAAAACTTTAATAAAATCATCCAATACATCTTTAAAACCAACGAAATCTTTATTACCTTTGATCGTGTTCATTTCTTTAATATATCTAGCAGCTCTATCCTCCATCTCATTTTCATCCCTTCCATTATTTAAATATACCCATGAAAAATCTGGAAATGGATTTGAAAATACTTTAGAAGATTTTTGACCGGTTGTTTTTGTATATAATGATAAATTCTGTTTAACTTTACCAACAGTATCTCCACTAGATGATTTTTTTGGTTCAGGGTTTTCTCTTCTTTCCCCGACTCTTATATGACCAGTTAAGTCTTCACTTTCATCATCTTCAGACCTGAAATTTCCAGATAAAGATTTTTTATACTTACTAAGCTTAAAAAACCTTGCATACTTACTTAGCCTTTCAATTATATTGTCTGATGTTTCATTATTAAGAGATTTAGAAGCGTCTTCTTCAAACTTTTTCAATTCTTCAGGCATTAAATTAATAAATTCATTTTGCCATCTTTCCCATGGAAGAGTTGTACCACTATTATCAATTATTTTAACTACTCCTGATCTAGCGGTATTTTGTGAATAAGTTTTATTTGGCATAATATGAAGCGCAACATGAGGAGATGAAAATATTAAACCAAAACCAGAAGCTTTATTTGAACTACCGGCAGAAAGATCAAAAACCTCATCATCCTTAATAATACAAGTATGACCTCTAGTAAATTCTCTGCTATTAGATTGTCGATCTTTATTTAAGATCATCCAACTTATTTTAGCATCACTTAAATCTAGTTCTCCAGTTTTTACAGCATAATTTTTTAAACTTTCATAATGACCTTTTACAATTCTTAAACAATTTCTGCTACTTGGATCAATAATTCTATTCTTTTTAGAGTCAAACTTAGCTTCTTGAAGATTATGGGAATAATCACATCTTACTTTAAGAGTAATATTTTGATCTATTTTGTAAAATTTTTTATTCAAATAATATAGTAACCAAAAGTCTTTTGTTCCTCCTATACCTTCCGGTCTTTGCATAGTGTCTTCACCTATAAAATTACCTTGAAGAGTTACACGAGTGCCATTTTGATCAATTGTTTCAGGCTTAACAGCTTCATCAAGTTCAGCATAATTTTTATAATTTCCTTCATTATCTTGAAATCTCATCATTCCATATTGATCAAGTTTTTCATCATAAATCATAACAGCCATAAAACCTTTTCCGTTTTGCCATGACTCATATTTAATTCCTGATTTATTTCTTGGAAGTGCGCTAATTTTAGCTCCTACTCCATAGTTATCTGTTTCTAGTTTAATTCCACTTGAAGAAGACAATTTGTTTAATAAATTTGACATCTCTTGAGGAGACATACCTATTCCATTATCTGTAAAAGATATATAAGTTGGATTGCTATCTTGATAATACCAATCAACCCAATTTACATCTATTGTAATAACACCATTATTTTCTTTAGCTCTTAATATTGCTTCTATTGAATTTTTAGTAAATTCTCTAATGTATTGTTCCGGTAAACAATCTCTTCCAAGATTATTTATAAGAGCTGTCATGCCGGCATCATTCATGCCGATAGGCTCTATTTCATGTTGAGACATAGTCTCTCCTTTCTTTCCAATTTTACGGTCATAAGACGGCTAAATTGAAATGTTAGTTTATTTTCCAGGGTTAAATAACGCTGGACAAATAACTAATAATATAATTTTGTATTTGTTTCAATTTTCTTAAGCCAAAATTATTTAATTACCTTGATAACTTTTAGCTTTAAATTCTAAATCTGGAATGAGCAATCGGTATAAAATCCCATATAATGACAACACATTGTTTTTTCTTTGACAAATTTGTTGACACTCTTTCAATAATTGCAGCTTTCTCAATAAATTTCATCGGCTGTTAACCGATCGGTCGCTGGTTCGAGCCCGGCCCGGGGAGCCATTTTATCTAAGCCTTAACTTCTACCAATTCTTCAAAACGTGTTGTGTAACATGGGGATACGTTTTCTCTTTTCATCTTCCATATTTTTTCTATACCTTCAGAAGCTATCTTTAACGTTGAACTTCCATATCTAGAATTAATATTATCAATAGTATTCATTATTCTATCCGATGTATCACGGTCGTAATCAAGCAATCCTCTAGTTACATTGTGCCTGTTAAGACCATATAATATAATTCCAGCTTTTTTATAACGAAATCCTGGTCGGTATATTTTTCTAATTCCTTCAAGAGCTCTTTTAACAATTTTCATGCTATTATTTGTTGGAAAAGGTAAGTGTAGTTTTATTGAATTCGAATATTGTTTTTCTCTTCTATTAAAATGATTTGTTAAAACAAAAACACTCATGGACTCAGCCACTAAGCCCTCTTCCCTTATCTTCTCTGATACTCTTGATCCATAAGTTGATATTGATTCCTCTAAATCAAATAATTTTTCTATTGGCTGACTAAATGATCTTGAGACACAACAACTTTGTTTATCACTTGGAACCAAATCAAGTTCTAAACACGATACACTATTTAATTCTAGGTATGTCTTCTCTCCCACTACACCCATATTTTTTCTTATCCATCCTCTGTCCATTTGTGAAAATTGATAAGCATTATGAATATTATATTTTTTCAGGAAAAGAGATAATCTTTTTCCAATACCCCATACTTCTTCAATAGCTGTTAATTCTAATGCTTTTTTTATTTCTATTTTATTTTTTAGTATGCAAACACCTTTATAGTCTGGTTGTTTTTTTGCTAAATGATTAGCTATTTTTGATAGTGTTTTTGTTGGACCCACTCCAATACTAACTGGAATGCCAACCCACTTCTTAATTGTTTGCCTAATGTATCTGCAATAAGTGTTTAACTCATAGTTCTCAAAACCATTTAAACCAAGAAATGCTTCATCTATGGAGTAGATTTCTACCTCTGAGGAGAAACTTGATAAAGTTTCCATTACTCTTTGAGAAATATCACCATATAAAGAATAATTAGATGAAAAAACTTTAACATCATTTTTTTCAATAATATTTTTTGCTTTAAAATAAGGTTCACCCATTTTTATCCCTAATTTTTTTGCTTCTTTTGATCGCGCAATGATACAACCATCATTATTGGAAAGTACAACAATTGGTTTTCCTATAAGTTTTGGATTAAATATTCTTTCACATGACGCATAAAAATTGTTGCAATCTATCAATGCTATAGATTGATTTACTGAGCTATGATTTCTATTAAGTAGTTTTGTGTATGACATATGTCACTACCCCCCATATAAAACACTCCATTTCTTCTTTAACTTGAATACTAGGATACTCACTATTGGCAGAAATTAAGAATAATGACTGATCTTTCTTTTTCAGTTTTTTGACTGTTAGGTCACCAAAGATGGAGGCTATAACAATATTGTCGTTGCGAGGTGCAATACTTCTATCAACAATAAGTAGATCACCTGATAATATGCCTGCATCGGTCATAGAAGGGCCATTAGCTTTAACGATATAGGTTGCTGTTGGACGTTGAACCAAATATTCATTAAGATCAAGTTTGTTTTCCATATAATCAGTAGCTGGAGATGGAAAACCTGCAGATACTGTATCAAGAAAATAAGGTGTTATTTGATCTCCTTTGGATTCAGCTTTAAATATTAAGTTTTCTATTTTTTTAGACATAATATTAAAAAAAATATTTAAATAATTGATAAATAATAATTATATCATTTATAAAATTATTTGTTCTACTTTTGTTCTAATTTATTCAGAATGAGAAAAAAGTCAATATAATATTTTTAAAATACTGTTAAAAAACGCTATGACAAAATTATTCGAAGATGATGCATACCTTCGAGAATTTAAAGCAAAAATTATAGGTATTGTGAAAGAAGAAAATCGTATTGAGTTGGATAAGACAGCATTTTATGCAAAAAGTGGTGGTCAACCTGGGGACACAGGTACAATAGAAGCTGAAAGTACAAAAATAGAAGTTTTAGATACTATTAAAGAAAATAATAAAATAATAAATATTGTAGATGATCTCAAAGATCTTGAAGAGAATGCAGACATAATTGGAAAAATAAATTGGGATTTACGATACAAGCATATGAGAATGCATACTGCACTGCACTTGTTGTGTTCTATAGTCCCTTTAGGAGTAACTGGCGGTCAAATTGGTTATGAAAAAAGTCGATTAGATTTTAATGATCCAGATAAACAAATAAATAAAGAAGAATTAGAAGAAAAAATAAATTTGTTGGTTGAAGATAATCATACCGTTACTAGTGAAGTAATTGAAAGTAGTATATTGGAAGAAAAACCTGAGCTAATCAGAACTATGTCAGTAAAACCTCCGCAAGTAGATGGTAAAATAAGATTAATTAGAATTGGTGATATTGATTTACAACCTTGTGGTGGTACACATGTGAAATCAACTAATGAGATAGGTAAAATTCAAATCGGCAAAATAGAAAACAAAGGTAAAATGAATAGAAGAGTTAATTTATTGTTATCTTCTTAAATTACTGATGAAGAATTTGACTTAAGAATAACTTTGTACGATCACTCTCTGGATTATTGAAAAACTTATCTGGGCTAGCTTCCTCAACAATTTTACCTTCATCCATAAAAACCATTCTATCAGCAACTGTTTTAGCAAAACCCATTTCGTGAGTAACAACAATCATAGTCATTCCACCGTTTGCCAAATCAACCATAACATCCAAAACTTCTTTTATCATTTCAGGATCTAGAGCTGAAGTTGGTTCATCAAAAAGCATGATGTTAGGATTCATTGCAAGAGATCTAGCAATTGCTACTCTTTGTTGTTGACCACCAGATAATTGACCAGGATACTTGTTGGCTTGTTCAGGAATTTTTACTATTTCTAACTGTCTCATAGCCAGTTCCTCTGCTTCCGCCTTTGGCATTTTTTTAACCCAAATTGGTGCTAACGTTATATTTTCTTTTACAGATAAATGAGGGAATAAATTAAATTGCTGGAATACCATCCCGACTTCTTTTCTAACATTATCAATATTTTTTAAATTTCCTGTTAACTCAATTCCATCAACAACAATTGAACCTTCTTGGTGCTCTTCCAATCTATTAATACATCTGATCATTGTGGATTTACCAGAACCAGAAGGACCACAAACTACAATTCTTTCTTTCTTCTTCACTTCAAGATTTACATCTTGTAATACATGAAAATCCCCAAACCACTTATTAACATTTTTTAATGAAATTATAGATTCTTCACTCATTTTAATCAGCCCCCATATTAATACCTGTTTTTAATTTCTTTTCCAAATACAAACTGTATCTAGACATTCCAAATGTGAATATAAAAAATACCAAACTTACAAAAAAGTAAATTTCATAAGATAAACCTAACCAATTGGTATCCGCTAAAGTACCTCTTCCAATTCCTAATAAATCCAATATTCCTACAATAATTACTAAAGTTGTGTCCTTAAATAAACCTATAGATGTGTTGACAATTGGTGGTATAGAAATTCTAATAGCTTGAGGAAGAATTATTAATAAATTCATTCTCCAATAAGACATTCCAAGTGATTTAGCAGCTTCATATTGGCCAGGAGGTATTGCCTGTAGTCCTCCTCTTATAACCTCTGCCATATAAGCGGATTGAAATAAAGTAACGGCAACAAGAACTCTTACCAAACCATCCATGTCTATTCCTTCTGGTAAAAAAAGAGGAAGCATTACCATTCCAAAGAATAATAAAGTTATAAGAGGAACACCTCTAATAAACTCAATAAACAATGTACACATCATACTTATAACTGGTAACTTAGATCTTCTTCCTAAAGCCAACATAATTCCAATAGGAAAAGCTAATGCAATTCCAGTACAGCCTAGGACAAGTGTTACTAGAAGACCGCCCCATTTGTTAGTAGAGACTTCAGTAAATCCCAAGCCACCATTAAGTAAAAAATAAGCAATAACAGGAAAAATGTATGTAAAATATAAGAAGTACTTTCTATACGGAAGTTTTGCATACAAAAGAGGTAGCAGCGCAAAAGCTAACATCACATACGCTAAATTAACTCTCCAAACTTCAACTCTTGGATAAAATCCATAAATAAATTGATAAAACCTTACATATATAACTGCCCAACAAGCTCCACCATTTTCAGGATCTAAATTTCGTGAACACATTTCTTGATTAGTAATTTGTTCACCAAGATAATTATATTTGAAGTCAGCTGAGAATATTGTCCAATCTAAAATCCAAGGGATAAACTGATACAAACAATAAATAACAAATAAAGTTATTAATGAGTTTGTCCAATTGAAGAATAAATTTATTCGTAACCAACCAATAATACCTGTTGTTGCAACTGGTGGTTTTCTAACTTCATTCATTTCGTTCATTACTTTTCCTTAAATTGTATACTTCTATTATAAATGTTCATAAAGAAAGATATTGTCAGACTAATTGACAAATAAGTTGCCATAACAATTGCCATACATTCAATAGCTTGGCCAGTTTGATTTAAACTTATTCCTCCAAAACCGTGAACAAGGTCAGCGTATCCGACAGCAATTCCTAAAGAAGAATTTTTAGTTAAGTTTAAATACTGACTTGTTAGTGGAGGGACAATCACTCTAAGAGCTTGGGGTATAATGATTAGTCTCATTATCCATGTTTGTTTTAAGCCTATAGCAGCAGATGCCTCTCTTTGTCCTTTTGAGACAGACATTATACCTGCTCTAACTATTTCAGAAATGAAAGCTGCTGTGTAAATTGATAATGCTAAAAACATTGCTATAAATTCAGGTCTAATAACTAGACCGCCTTTAAAGTTAAAACCTTTTAATTCTGGATGCTCAAAAGACAAAGGTGAACCAAGAATAAAAAATAAAATTAATGGAACAATAAATATTAATCCGATTGAACTTGAGAATACTGGGAATTGTTGACCTGTCTTATCTTGTCTTTTTTTTGCCCATCTATTTATTAAGAAACTTGAAATTAAAGCCAATACAATTGCAATTAATACATATGAAAATCCACTTTCAAATATTGGTCTTGGAGAATACAATCCTCTGTTTGAAATATAAAATACATCAAGAACTTGTAATGATTGCTTAACACGAGGAAGTTGAATTAAAATACTATACCATAAAATTATTTGAAGAAGTAAGGGTACATTTCTTGAAAATTCAACGTAAATATAAACTAGTCGACTTAATAACCAATTTGAAGATAGTCTTACTATGCCCAATATAAAACCTAAAATTGTTGCAGCTATACAACCTGTAATTGATACCAAAAGAGTATTTAAGACTCCTACAAAATAAACTTTTAAGTGTGTATCGGTTGATTTAAATTCTAAGAAGGGGGAAAAACTTATATCAAAGCCAGCTGGATTTTGAAGAAAACTCCAACCAGTTGCGATATTTCTTTTTTCTAAGTTGTAAGAAGTTGTACTTATTACAAAAAATAACCCTAAGGCAAATAAACCTACAACTAAAGTTTGAAAAAAAATGGATCTAAATTTTTCATCAGAAAAGAAACCTAAGTTAGATCGCATCGCTAGTATATACAAAAAAAATGGGGGGTTTAAAACCCCCCGTTATAAATTTAATTAAGATTTATCTGAATGGAGGTGCGTATAAAATACCACCTTGAGTCCATAGAGCATTTAAACCTCTTGCAATTTCTAGAGGTGTGTCTGGACCTACGTTTGCTTCGTATGATTCTGAGTAGTTACCAATTTGTTTGATAATTTGGTAAGCCCAATCATTACTTAGCTCAAGCATTTCTCCATAGTTACCTTCAACACCAAGAAGTCTTAGTACTTCAGGAACATTAGAGCTAGTTTGAGCATCAACGTTTTCAGATGTAATACCTAGTTCTTCAGCAATAATCATTGCATTTAAAGACCAACGAACTACGTCACCCCACTGGTGATCACCATGTCTTACAAGTGGACCAAGTGGTTCTTTTGAAATAATTTCTGGTAATACAACCCATTTATCTGGATTAGAAGCAGCAGCTCTTGTTGAAGAAAGACCTGAAGCGTCAGTTGTGTATACGTCACATCTTCCAGCAAATAAGTTTTCTTTACCTTCATCATTAGTTTCAATTGGAAGTGCTTCGTAGCTAATTCCATTTAATCTGAAGAAGTCAGCAAGGTTTAACTCTGTAGTAGTACCAGTTTGGATACATACAGTAGCACCATCAAGCTCAGTTGCACTTGATACACCAAGAGCAGATGGAACCATGAAACCTTGTCCATCGTAGAAGTTTACACCTACGAACTCAAAACCAAGATTAACATCACGGCTAATTGTCCAAGTTGTATTTCTCGCTAACATATCAACTTCACCAGAAGCTAATGTTGGGAAACGAGATTTACCTGTAGTAGTAATAAATTCTACTTTTGAACGGTCTCCAAAAACAGCTACAGCAACTGCACGACACATATCTGCATCTAGACCAGCCCATTCACCGCTATCATCTGGAGCAGCAAAACCAGCAAGACCAGTTGTTACTCCACATTTTAGAAAACCTCTATTTTTAACATCATCAAGAGTTCCAGCATGTGCTGAAAAAGCAAACGCTACAACCGCAAAGATAGATAATAGTTTTTTCATATTATTTTCTCCGTTTAAATAATTATTTAAATATCTTTTTTCAAAGATTGCTTCCCTATAACAAATTAATAAGTTAATCCCAATAATAGATTTGTTAAGCTTAAAATTGCCTACTATAATTTGTGTATAAATATTTTGGCTTATACAACATTTAGTTGTTTATGAAAATAAAAACAAAATTAACAAAAATAGGTAGAAATCCTCTTAAACAAAAAGGGTTTATCAACCCTGGTACCTATAAGGGTTCTACAATGATCTTTAATACATTTAAAGATTACTTAAACGATATTAAAAATTTTGACGATAGAACAACATTTTACGGAATAAATAAAAATCCATTTCATAAGCAGTTAGAAGACAGTATTTCTTTTTTATATAACTGCAATGATACAGTACTATCACCATCAGGGTTGGCCTCTATAGTAATTCCCTTTTTTACCTTTTTGAAATCTGGTGATGAGGTTTTAATAAATGATAGTGTTTATAGTCCTACTAGAACTTTTTGTGAGAACATCCTTAAACAATATAATGTAAAAATAAAATATTTTCATCCAACAAAAAATATTAATAATTTTCAAAAATTAATTAACAGTAAAACAAAGCTAATTTATTTAGAATCACCAGGAACAGCAACTTTTGATATTATTGATATACCTTTCATTACAAAAATTGCTAAAAAAAAGAAAATACCAACTGTTATGGATAATACTTGGGCTTCACCTTTATTTTGTAATCCAATTAAATTAGGTATTGATATTATTATAGATGCAGGAACTAAATATATAAATGGTCACTCGGATGTATTAATTGGTTTCGTTTCGTCTAATAAAAAATATTCCAAAAAAATAAGATCAACTTCAAAAACTTTAGGCATATGTCCTGGTTCTGAAGAAGTTTATTTAACAATTAGAGGGTTGCCAACACTTGAAATTCGAATGAGAGAAATTGAAAAAAATGCATTATTAATGGCAAAATATTTATTAAAACATGATCTTGTATCTGATGTTTTCCATCCAGCATTACCGCATACAAAAAATCATAAAATATGGAAAAGAGATTTCTCTGGTAGCACAGGCTTATTTTCATTTATGATGAAAAAGAAATACTCAAAAAATCAAATTGAAAAATTTTTTAATAAACTTAAAATATTCAAATTGGGATACAGTTGGGGTGGATTTGATAGTCTCATTACCTTTCCTCCATTAGATAATAGAGAGTTTAAAAATAGAAATACTGGAACTTTAATTAGATTATATTGTGGATTGGAAGACATTGATGATCAAATAAAAGATATTAAAAATGCATTAAAAATTTTAAATTAAATGGATTTATATTTTTATATTTTTGCATCATTGGGGGTTTTTGTATTTGGTTTATCTAAAGGCGGTGTTCCAGGACCTATCGCGATGCTAGCAGTGCCAGTTATGTCGTTTGCAATGAGTCCTTTGCAAGCTGCGGGAATATTGTTGCCACTTTTAATAATAATGGATTTTTCAGCAATCTATTTGTATTGGAAAAAATGGATAAACAGTATTTTAAAAATTGTTATCCCAGCATCTATAATTGGTATTTTATTTGGAACTTTAACTTTTGAGTTTACAAACGAAGATCAGATAAGAATAATGGTTGGTGTTATATCAATTATTTTTGTTCTAGTTTCATTTATTCAGAAAAATAATTATTTACTTGAACCAACAAAACTTAAAGGATACTTTTGGTCATCTGTTGCTGGATATACAAGTTTTTTAATTCATGCAGGCAATCCACCTATTAACTTTTATATGCTTCCTTTAAAGTTAGATAAAATTTCATTTATTGGAACAATGACATTGGCATTTATGGTTATAAATCTTGTCAAATTGGTTCCGTATTATTACGTTGGATTATTAGCACCTTCAAATCTTATGATCTCTCTCTATTTACTTCCACTAGCTTTTATTAGTGTTTTAATTGGTTACTTTGTGCAAAAAAGAATTCCAGAAAAATTATTTTTTAATATTGTTTATATTTTGCTTTTTTTGAGTGGATGTAAATTAATATACGACGGAGTAATTTAAATTATATAGATAGCTAAATTTTTGTTTTATAATCAGCTCTTTTAGTTTTTCTAAGCCCAAAAGGACCAGGAATAAATAATGTCATGGTATTTGTATTTGGTTTTAAATCAACTCTATGTAAATGATCTGCTGATCTAAAACCAATGTAACCTGGTGGTCTCCAAAATTTACCTTTATTAGTAGTTTCCCAATAACCACCTTTTAAAATAATTGTTATATAAGGACAAAGATGATTATGAACTCCTTCACCATGATCATCATCTAACATTTTATGAATTAAGATATTAAATGGAAACCATTTGGGTCTTTTTCTAAATAACAAATAATATCTTTCCATCCATGGTTTGGCCTTATGAAATTCTGGATGCGATGGACCTCTGTCCAATACAATCTTTTTTCTTCCTAATTTTTCAAGTATTTTTAAAATCATATTTTTAATTGAGGATATATTTCAGAAAACAATTTAGCTCCTTTTGAACAATTATCAATCCAATCATTATTTGAATTTTCATTTGCATAATCAGAAATATATTTAAAACATTTAAATCTAATATTATGTAATTTGCATACTTTAGCAAAAGAGTAAGCTTCCATATCAACAATATCACAATCTATTTCTACTGATGATTGAACAAAACTATCTCCTGATGCACATATATACCCCTCATTAGAATATGTAATTTTTGATATTGGATCAAAAGGAGTTTCCCCTAATTTAAAGTTCATTAGACCTCTAGCATCCATATCTCTTTGAACAAACTTCGTGCATTCTACTAATCCTGATAAGTTTTGCTTTATTGAACCAGCTGTTCCATAATTGATTATTTCATTAGGTTGAAATTTTGAAATTAATTCCATAATTTTGATTGTAGCATTAATCTTTCCCACACCTGAATAGTGGAAATCTTTAAGATTTGGAGTTTCTTCTTTAAGTGCTGCAATAAAGATTTGTCCCATTAATTTGGGCCAATTTGTTTTATAATTTTTTTTGTAACTTTTGTTAAATCTTTAATCGTCGGTTTTAGTAATTGCAATCTATCATAAGTTTTAGGATTATTTTTGAGATTTTTTCTCAAGGCTTCCCCAAATGTCATTCTAATTTCAGTGCCAATATTTAGTTTTGCTACTTTTGTTTTTCTTGCTAGTTTTTTTCTTTGCTCTACGGGAATTCCACTACTGCCATGAAGAACTAAAGGGATTTTTGTTTTTGCTTCAATTAAATTAATTTTGTTGAAATCAATACTAGCTTTTTTTGAAGTTTGTAAATGTGTATTTCCAACGGAAATTGCCATTGCATCAATATTACTTTTGTTTGCAAAAGTTACTGCATCTTCAATATTAGTACCTTCTGAAATTTTACCATTATCATAACCCACAAAACCTATTTCTCCCTCAATAGAAATATTATATTTGTGAGCTCTTGAAGCAATTTTTTTACTAATTTTTATATTTTCTTTTAAAGTTAATTTAGAACCATCAAACATTACAGATGTAAAGCCACTATCAATCCCTTCATAACATTCATCTAGAGTGTATCCATGATCAACATGACAACAAATGTTCGTTTTTGTTTGACTCGCTAAGTATCTAAACATTTTTCCTAATATTGGAATTGGCGTGTGCGCTCTGCATGAAGGACCAGCTTGTAATATAATTGGAATTCCAGTTTCATCAGCGGCTTGTGTAAAAGCTAAGGCGTCATCCCAGCCTAGTACAACTAAACCTGCTACTGCATAATTATTTTTATTTGCATCATTTAAAATTTTTTTTAAATTTACTGCTGTCATTTATTTGTATTTAGCAATCATATCCTTAATTCCTGGAATTGTTTCTACTTGATATGCGTGCTCAGGTTGAAAAAATTGGACAAGAGATCTTTGAGACAGTCCTCCAAGAATTGTAAAATAATACATCTCATACCCAGGTGCTACGACACATGGATGATAGCCTGTTCTAATCATAATGGTCGACCCATCAATTATATGTTCAGCTTTACCAACTTTATCATCAACTTGCTGAAACATCTGAAAACCAAATCCATTATTAGGTTTAAATCTGTAATTATATGTTTCATCATGCCTAGTTTCATCAGGTAGACGATCTGTATCATGTTTATGAGGCGGAAACCCCGACCAACCTCCCTGCCCTACAGTATAAAGTTCATTACAAAGCAATCTTCCAACTTTATCATGATGCTTAGCACCTAAAATATGTTTAATTTTTCTATGAGTTTTTGTATCATCAGAACCGTACTGCACTAAATCAATTTCATTTGTTCTAACAGCAAATGGTTCAAGAGTTTTATCATACTTTGCCCCAGCAATAAAAATTTCTGAATTATCTACTAAAGATGTAAATTGAGCTTTTGTATTAGAGGGCACATAAACACCTTCTGGCTCTCCATCCCACACATCAACTGTTCTAGTGCCTAATGACTCAACTTTTATTCCTTCAATTTCTACATTAATTGTTCCAGTAGCAGGAACTATGCATGTTTCATAACCAGGTGTTTGATATTCAAAAGATTGATCTTTATTTAATTTTACTATGTTAAAATAATTTAGAGGAACTCTACTGTCTTCAATATCTACAATTGGCTTGTTTTTATTATCAAATGGTGGAATATGCATATTATTCTCCTTCATTAATTTTATTATATTTCATAAATTCTAAAATTTCATTTAAATTTGGCATTGCTGGCGCACAACCAACTTTTGTTACTACAATAGCTGCTGCGGCTGAACCTATTTCTATGGATTTTTCTAAATCATTAGTCTTTAAAATTGATCCAATTAATGATCCCATAAATGCATCACCGGCTCCAGTTGGTTTCAAGGGCTTAACGGGAAATATTCCCTTTTTAATTTCTTTGTTCATTGCAAAAGTAATAGAGCCTTTTTCACCTTTTTTATAAATAATTAAGCTTACATTTTTAGCTAATTGTCTAGCATGATCCAAACCATTGTTGTAATCACCAGCTAATACTCCAAACTCATCATCATTTCCAATTACACCACTACATTTACTTGCTGCTAAATTATAAACTCCTTTTGCTTTTTTTGATGATTCCCAAGTATATGGTCTATAATCAATGTCCATAATTACAGGAATATTATTTTTATTTGCTATATCTAAAGCATATAAAGTAGCACCTCTCGAAGGCTCAGCTGCTAAAGAAGTTCCAGTAATTAATAAACAATCAAAATTTTTTATATTAGCATTTTCAACATCATCTTTATTTAAAAATAAATCAGAAGCTTTATGTCTATAAATAATTGATTGATGATCTTTAACTGTGGTTTCAACGATAGCAAAAGAAATTCTTGATTCATTTTTTTCAAATTCTACTAATTTGTTTTTAACGCCATAATGATTTAGTTGATTAATAGCCAATTTACCTAAAGCATCATCAGATACTCTGGTCAGTAGATTACAATTACCTCCAAATAGAGTTAATTGGACACCCATATTTGCAGAAGATCCTCCAAGATGGGTAACAAAGGATTTGGCGTTTTCAGTTTTAGTCCCCGGTGGATCAGGATAAATATCAATTCCTGCTCTACCTATGAGTAAGAAATTATTTTTTTGAATTTTCGAAATTAAAAATTCAAACGACATAAAATTATTTATTTTTCATATCAATAAAGTCAGCATCATATTTAAAAGGATCAATTGAATCTATACATCCAATATTTATTGCTGCCCCATTTGGATCGCTCCTCCTATGATGATGAGTATAGATGCCACAAATCTTACAAAAAAAATGTTCAGCAATCATTGTGTTAAATTTGTAAGAAGTTAAGTTTTCTTTTCCTTTAAGAATATTTATTGCTTCTTTAGGGACCATACACATTTTAGCGTTTTTTCTTATACAAATAGAGCAGTTACACTGTTTAATGATTTCTAAGTCTGTTAAAACTTCTAATTGAACCGCTCCACAATGACAGTTTAAATTATATTTCATTTTATTTAACTATATTATAATATTTAATATAATTAAAGTTAATAAAATATGAACGAAAGCATGATTCAAGGTCAAATTATACGACCATTTTCACCAGCTATAGGTAAATATAAATTATCAGATGATACAATAACTACACTCAACAATCATATTGATGAAATATTAAAAGATGAAAATAAAATTGATGAATTATACCATGGCAAACAGTTAGCAGGTGAAATTAAATATGAAATTAGATTAACAAAAGAATTTCTTGATCAAAATTTAAATGATGTTCTTCATAAATTTGTATTTAATTTTGTTAAATCAACATTACAAAAAGAAATTAAGAAATTTGATTTAAAATCTAGTTGGGCAGTTTGTCAATTTGAGAGTGATTATAATCCAATTCATTGGCATGATGGTCATCTGTCAGGAGTAATGTACACAAAAATGCCAAAGGACTTAGGCTCATCGTACAAAGATCAAAATAAGAATGGAAAAATTGCTTTTATTCATGGATCAACACAGCTTTTAGTTTCCTCCGTGTATGATGTTAAACCTGAAGTTGGAGATTTATTTATATTTCCTAGTTATATGATGCATACAGTCTATCCCTTCTTTTCTGATGAGGAAAGAAGATCAGTTTCTTTCAATGCATTTATAGATGAGGAGGCAGCAAAATTTTAATATTTGGCGCGCCCGAAATGATTCGAACATTTGACCTACCGCTTAGAAGGCGGTTGCTCTATCCACTGAGCTACGGGCGCATAGTTTGCATTTATCATAGTCTAAAAAATAAAGAAAGAAATTATACTTAATGTGTCCAAGGCTCTTTTCTATTTGTATCAAAATTTGATGCATAACTTTTTGGTTTAATTTTTCTTTGCTTTGGTTCTTCGACAAAATATTGATAATTATTTTTTTTTGCCCATTCAATAGCTTGTTCTTTAGTATCAAAAAAAAGTTTAATCTGAGATTTGGTATCTAATGAACTATTCCACCCCATTAAAGAATCTTTTACTTTTTCTACTTCAGAAATATATTCAGCTAACCATAATTTAGTTTTTTTAAAACCCGATTGCATGGAAGTTTTTGATGGTTTATAAATTTTTATAGTCATTAGATTGCTGTTTCAAAATATTTATCATTATAATCATTATAGTATTTTCCACCAGATCTTATATTTTGACAAAGAACTTGTGTTTCACCTAATAATTTAGTTAAAAAGAAGTTACCAGTTTCTATTTTAGATTTATAAAAACTTTCATCATGCTTTTCTAATTTTGATAATGAAATTTCTATATAGTGCAACCAAATATAACCTAGAGAAATCAAAGATGATAAGTTTAAAAATTCTACAGCATGAGAATTAATCTCATTTTCATCATTTAATGATTTAATATATTCAAAAATACTTTTGTAAGAATCATATGAAGGCATAAATAAATCAATATATTTTTTCATATCTTGATTATTGGAAATTTTAACTTGATAATTATCAATCATAGTAAAAAATTCATTAAATAATGCACCGTTGTCAGTTTGTAATTTTCTTCCTATCAAATCTAGAGCTTGAATTCCGTTCGTTCCTTCATAAATTGTTGTAATTCTAGCATCTCTTACTAATTGTTCCATTCCATGGTCAGTAATAAAACCATGACCACCATAGATTTGCATAGCTCTATTTGTATTTTCTACAGATTTATCTGAAGCATACGATTTAATAATTGGCGTCATGAGTGCTATAAAATTTTCAGATAATTTCTTTTCTTTATCATCTGAAGAATTTTCAATATTATCAAAGTGATTTCCAGCCAATAAAGTTAAACCTCTAACTGCTTCATTAATGGATTTTATATATAATAAGTTTTTTCTTATTTCAGGATGAACAATTATAGGATCAGCTACTTGATTGCTGGAAGATAATTTTCCTTGTAAACGCTCTTTCGAATAATAAAGTGCTGATTGATAAGCAGTTTCTGATAAACCTAAGCCTTGTATTCCTACAAACAAACGAGCTCCATTCATCATTATAAACATCGCTCTCATTCCTTTATTAAGATCACCTACTAGCCAGCCCTTGGCTTCATTGTAGTGCATGACACAGGTTGGACTAGCATGAATACCCATCTTCTTTTCTATTGATCCACATTCAACTTTATTTCTATCAACAAAGTCACCACTTTCATTTGGTAAAAATTTAGGAACCAAGAATAAACTTATACCTTTTATACCAGGCGGCGCATTTGGGGTTCTTGCTAGTACTAAATGAATAATATTATCACTTAGATCATGCTCTCCACAGGTAATAAAAATTTTGGTACCAGTAATGCTATAACTTCCATCATCTAATGGTGTTGCCATTGTTTTACTTAATCCAAGATCTGTTCCACATTGAGGTTCAGTTAAATTCATTGTTCCTGTCCACTTACCACTAGTTAAATTTGGCAAATAAGTGTTTTTCAAATCTTCATTAGCACTCTTTTCAATTGCATCGATTGCATTTGCTGTAAGACCTGGATAAAGACCAAATGACATATTAGTAGAGCTTATCATTTCATCTAAAATCATATTCATAATATAAGGTAGGTTTTGACCACCAAATTCTTCTTTTACTTTAAGTCCCTGCCAGCCATTTTCAGAAAAAGTTTTATAAGCTTCTTTAAATCCTTTTGGAGCAGTCACAACTCCATTATTAAATGAACATCCTTCACTATCTCCACTTTGATTAAGCGGGAGTAAGGTTTCTTCACAAAGTTTTGCTGCTTCTTCAATAATAAGCATTAGATCACTTGTTTCTAAATCTAATTTTTTTAATGTTTCACTTTCCTTTAGATTTAAAAAATCTTCAATTAAAAATTTAAACTCACGTAGCGGTGTTTTATAAATTTGCATAATATTTAATTAATATTTTCTAACACAGTTGCAATACCTTGACCTAAACCTATACATTGTGTCGCTAATCCATACTTTTTATTTTTATTTTGCAATAGAGTTGCAACTTTACCTGTAATCCTTGCTCCAGTAGCACCTAAAGGGTGGCCTAAAGCTATTGCTCCACCATGTATATTTACTTTATTTATGTCCATCTTTAATTCTTTAATACATGCTAAAGATTGAGAAGCAAATGCCTCATTTAGTTCCACAATATCAATATCGGAAATAGATAAATTAGCTCTTTTTAGCGCTTTTTTAGATGCATTAATTGGGCCAAGACCCATTAATTCTGGTGGACAACCAACTACGGCTGTAGATTTAATACGGGCTAAAATATTTAGATTATTTTTTTTTGCATATTCTTCCTCACAAACAATTACTGCTGATGCTCCATCTGTTAATGGTGAGGCTGTACCAGCTGTTACTGTTCCATTTTCATCAAAAGCAAGTTTTAACCCATCTAAAATTTCATGTGAGGTGTAAGGTCGAATGCCACCATCTTTATTAATTGTCTCATCATTATTTGTGATAGACACTATTTCATTTTCGAACATATTTGATTCTCTAGCTAAATTAGCTTTGTAATGGCTGCTAATAGCAAAATCTTGTTGTTCTTTTCGAGAAATATCAAATTTTTTTGCAACATTTTCAGCTGTAATGCCCATAGACATATATACATTTGGATTATCTTTACTTAATTGAGGATGAGGATCGTATGTTAATCCATTCATAGGTATAAATGTCATACTTTCTACACCACAACATAAAAAAACGTCTCCAGAGTTAATTGCAATCGCACCAGTTGCATCATGAATAGCTTGCATTGAAGAACCACACCATCTGTTGACTGTCATACCTGCTACATGTTCTGGCATATCTGTCATGAAAGAAACAATTTTAGCAATATTATTACCTTGTGCGCCTTCAGGATACGCACAACCAGTAATAATGTCCTCTATGTCATTTTTATTAATTTGAATTTCATTAAGTAATTGATTTATTGTTTGTGATAGAATGTCTTCTGGTCTTATATTAGCCATTTCACCTTTACGAGCAAAAGTGAAGGGTGATCTTTTGTAACCCACAATAACTGCATTTCTCATTTAAAACTCCATTAAAGAATGTATCTCAATTCCTTTTTCAATTAGTTTTTTATCACCACTTAAATCTGGTAAATTTATTATAAAACCTGCACCAATAATATTTTTGTCTTCAAACTTTTTAATTAACTCTACTGCCGCAAGTGCGGTTCCACCTGTTGCTAAAAGATCATCAATAATTAGTAAATCTTTATGACCATCTAAGGCATCTGTATGAATATGCATTTCAGTTGATCCATATTCTAAGTCGTATGAAGTTTTGAAAGTATCAAATGGAAGTTTATGAGGCTTTCTCAACGGAACAAATGCTGCATTTAAAAAATAGGCTATTGCGCCTGCCATAATAAATCCACGTGATTCTATGCTTAAAACTGCATCTATTTTTTTATTTTGCCATGGTTTTACCATGTCATCAATGACTTGTTTAAAGTGTCCTGCATTTTGCAATAATGTTGTAATATCTCTGAATTGAATTCCTTTAACAGGATAATCAGCAATTGTTCGAACGTATTCTTTCATTAGTTTTTTTCAATGTCTTTTATATCAAATAAAGTAACAGGTGCAAAATTTGAAGAACAATCGTATGTTTTAGTATAAGGGAATTTTAAAAATGATTTTGAGATTTGATTGCTAACACCTAATTTCTTTTCAAAGTGATTTATCAATAATTGATTTGGGTTTGCATGTGGTGCAAGATTACGAATATATTTAATTGTATTTTCAATATTAGTTTTGTTTTCTCTACATAGTAAATAAGTAGCTGTTGCCATTGATCTTGAGACACCACACCAACAATGAATAACAATATCTTCATCATAAGCATATGTAGAAGTAAAATTAGCTATTGAATTTACGTGCTCTTCCGCAGGTAGAATTTGTGGTATTTCATCAGTATTCAATCGAAATATTTTATTATTGCTACTAATTTTAATAATATCGTCAAATCCTAACTTTAAATGATTTTTTACACCCTTGGGTGTTTCTGGTGCATATCCTGGATCAATTACTGATACAAGATATTTGGGCTGTATGCTTTCACACACATTAGGTAAATCATTAAGAGAACAAACAATTATCATAAAAAAGGGTGGTATAAACCACCCTTAATAAAAGTAAAATGATTAAACTACTCTGCAGTTGCGTCTGCTAATATTGCATTAGCATCTTCATTTAATTGATTTAATGTTGAAATGATATCATCACCATTAATGATTGCTGCATAAGCTTTTTCAACCTCACCTCTAACTGAATAATAGCCAGGAACAGAAGGTTCACCTTTTCCGTATTGAACCATTGTTAATGATTTATCATATTGAGGTAATTCAGCTCTTTTTTCAGCAATTAATGGATGATCTGCAGAGGAGGTTCTAACAAAACCATATCCACTTTCAGTTGACCAAACTGCTGAGTTCTCAGTATTAGAAATATATTTCATCCACTGATATGCTGCTACCATTCTATTAGCATCACCTGAATTTCCCATAATTAAACCACCGCCATATAAGTTAAGCACTGGTTCACTAGTGGTGTATGATAATGGAGCTACATCCCAATTACCATTGTAACCCTCTTCAATGGCTTTCTGGAAATAAGTGATACCAGAAGTAGATCCTGCAGCAAACAAAACAGAACCTTGTCCTAAGTATTGCTGGTCAGTGTATTTACCTCTTGCAACTATTGCGCATCCTTTATTAGCCATTCCTTGAATGAATTCCATAGCTTCAATGGCTTTTGGGCCGTTATAAATATACTGACCATTATCATAGTCAAATACATCACCTCCATGTGCAAATACCCATGCTGCAAAGTTACTTGCATCTGTATCTATTTCATATCCATAACTTGGAACATCTTCACCCATCTTACCGCTATAATCTTGATTGGTTGCAGCACATGCTGCTTCCGCAAAATCAGCAGGAGTTTTAGGAGCATCTAAACCTAGTTCCATTAACCAATCTGCATTGTAATAAAGGATCTCTATTGATTTTCCAACTTCATGTAATAGTTTTGGATTTCCATCAAAATATGGTGAAAAGCCAACAGTCCAGTTTGCACCCCAATCTGCTATATCATCTTGAGAAACACCCCATTTTTTACTTTTTGCTAAAATATTTTGATCAATTGAAGCGCCAATTAAGTACATGTCTGCAGCAGCGTTACCATAACCTCTTGCAACATCTGCTATATCTTTTGTTCCAGCAGCAGACATCATAGCAGATTGAACTTTTCCATAATGCCCTTTGTGAACAACATTAACTTTTATTCCTGTTTCAGCTTCAAACCTTTCAGCTCTTGCCATCATTGCATCTAATCTTTCATCTGAATACTGAACCCAGAATTCAACAGTTTGACCTGTAGGATCTGCATTTTCAATATCTTGAGCAGTAATTGCGAATGATTGCGAGGAGATAAAAAATAAAGAAGCTAAGAAGAAATTTAAAATATATTTATAAAATTTCATAATCACCCCGTAAAATATTAATTAATATAGAGGTAAAATTAAAGTTTTGTTACAAAAAATTTACTGATTTATTCTTTTAATCCAAAGTTTGATATACTTTCTATGAATAACTTCTGAGTAAAAAAGTATAGTACTAAAATCGGGAAAATTGCAATTAAGCAAGCAGCCATCAATAAATTAAAATTAGGTCCCACTTCTCTCACAAAACTATAGATAGAAACTGTTACAGGATACCAATCATCTCTAGTTAATATGAGTAAAGGCCAAGCAAAACTATTCCACGCTATAATAAAAGTAAATAAAGAGACTGTCACAATAATAGGTTTGCTCATTGGGATTACTACCTTGAGTAAAAAATTTAAATGAGAAGATCCATCAAGCCTTGCCGCATCCCATAATTCATTTGGTATCTTTTTAAAATATTGTCTTAATAAGAAAATTACAAAAATATTTCCCATAAATGGAACTGTTAAACCTTGAAGACTATTCATCCAAGAAGGTCCAAATGGCAAAGGAATAATTTCCCCTCTAATAATTAATAAATGAGGTAATAATGTAATGATTTCTGGTATCATCAATGAAAGTAACAACATATAGAATATGATATTTTTAAATGGGAATTCTATTTTAGCAAAAGAGTATGCTGCTGGAATACTAGTCAATAAAACACCAATGACAATTATTGAACTTATTATTAAACTATTAAATGTATAACGTTGGAATCTATTAGATGTCCAAACTTCATAATAATTTTCAAACATCAGTTTTTTTGGAAATAAATATTGATTTGATGCTTCTCCAGCTGTCATCAATGATGTTGATATCATGTAAAAAAATGGGTAAATTGAAATAATAAAAACTATTAATAAAATTAAATAAGGTATCCTTGTTTCAGCATTAATAATTCTAGTCATAACTTAACCTTTTTCTAAAAATTACATATTGCGATATTGCTAAAATATTTAAAAGTATAAATAAAATTACTCCTTCAGCTGCAGCATAACCATATTTCACCCTACCCCAAAAATGATCAAAAATTTCTATTGTAACAACATCCATCGTGTCTCCAGCAGAAGAAGTTTGCATAACAAAAATACTATTGAAAGCTTGAAAGGTATTTATAAAACCAGTCAACATTAGAAAAAATATAATAGGCATTAATAGCGGTATAGTAATTTTAATAAATGTTTGCCATCTACTAGCTCCCTCTGCTTTAGCTGCCTCATATAAGTCAGAAGGTATAATTGATAAACCCGCGAGTAAAATTATTGCATAGTAGCCAGTATAAGACCATATTCCATATATGATTGACGACATGAGAGCTAAACTTGGTCCAGCTAGTAGACCTTCTAATTTTATACCAAATAAAACTTCGGTAATAGGTCTTTTATCAAATAACCACATTTGAGGCTCAAAACCAAATATTCCTATTAGTTGATTTAAAAAAGAATTTTCAGCTTTACCAAATATTAAAAAAAATACTGCAGCACCCATTACTGCTGGAGTAATGTAAGGAAACAGTAAAATCATTTGAAAGAATTGTTTACCAGCTAATTTTTGATACAAAGCAAATGCTATTATTAATCCTAATCCAACCTCAAAAATTATAGTAAAAAACGAATAATAAAAAGTATAAATAAGAGAGTAAAGATAGTCTTCATCACCTGTTAAAAGCATTTTTTCCCAGTTGATATTAATTAATATCATTCCAATAATTAATATTGCTATAGATAAAAATGCTAAATAGATTTTATTTTTTACTTTATTTTTAAATTCACTCCACAGTCCATAACTCAATATCAATAATAATAATCCTAAAACAAATAACCAAAAAGCTGGTATGTCTCCAAGTATTCTTTGGTAATTCTCAAATCCTAAAAATCTACCTTTAAAAACTTTCCACTTGTGTACACTCATGTACATTCCAAAAAAAACAGGAAAAATTCCAAATAGACTGATTATTAAAACAGCAGGAAGAATTAATAGATATCCTGTAAGTTTTTCTGAATGATTTAATAAGAATTTATTCATTAATTTTTATAAGATCACCTGTATTTATTTTACCATCATTTAAAGGATCTAAATATATTCCTAAATTTATATGGTTGTATATTTTTTTTAGGTTTAAAGGAATATTAAGATTTATTTCAGAAGTTTTGGGCTTAATATTAGTTGCTGAACATCTGGCAATTTCTTTAATTACTTTAAATTTTAAATTATTAATTAATAAAACTTTACCTACTAACTTCCTTTCTTCCCATTTATCTAAATCCTCTACATATATATTTCCTCTAAAACGCTCATGTTCAACTTGATGATTAGATAGTTTTTCAAAGTCTTTAATACTGTTTAAATTTATTAATGATATTGATTTATTGGGCATTGTATCAAAAAAAGGATTCACTCTATCTTTTAATAAATTAATTTTATTTATATTTGGTAAAATATCCTCAAGTTTACTACATAAGATTTTTACTTCATATTTATTGTCAATATCTGTTTTTAAAATTATATTATTTTCATATTCTAGTATTAAAAAATTATCTTCTAATAAAAAATTATATTCATTTAATTCAGGATATTTTTTTAATGATAAAAATTTGTATATTTCTCGTTTTAAAGGATTATTTTTTATTAATTCTATATCTTTAAGATTAAGATTATTAGTGAAAGCAAATATTCGATCATTTTTTATACCAATATTTTTAATTATCTCTAAGTTATCTACATTATTGAAAGAAAGAGATTTTACAGGTGAAAAATATAGGTTTTTAATTTTCACTTATATTAGCATTTAAGTTTTTTTTAAAAAATACTGATCTAAAAATGAATCTAACCAATTTGATATATTTTTATTATATTTGTAACGATAATAAAGTTGAACAAATATATTTTGAGCACCTTTGACGAATAATTTTTTAGGATTTTTTAATAACACCAAATACAGCCATCTCATATGAAGTTTAAAATTTACTTCTGGATGAAATTGGAGCGCATAACAATTTTGATATTTAAAAGCTTGATTATTAAAAATATCACCCCTTGCTAATAACTCACAGCCTGTAGGAAGAGAAAATCCTTCAGAATGAAATTGAAAAAAAATCTTTTGAGAATTAAAAAGTTTTTTTGCATTTTCAGTTGGTTCAATTTTATAAAAACCAATTTCTGAAAGCCCGTCTTTATTAGTTGTTATTTCTGAACCTAAACATTTAGCTAATAATTGTGCACCAAAACAAATTCCAAGATAAGGAATGTCAGTTTTTATAACCATTTTAATCCATTCTAATTCTTTACTTATATATTCATCTTCATCGTTTATACTTCCTGGTGCGCCAAATACTACTATAGCTGAATATTGGTTAATATTTATAGGAAGTTCTTCGCCCAAAGGTGGTCTACATATTTCAGCAACATATCCCCTATCTCTAAATTTATTTCCTACATCTCCTGGAACCGAAGTTTTTTGATGTAATACAAACAAAACCTTATTCATACTAAATTATTAATAATAAATATTTTATTAATATGAAAATATTTTTTCATATTAATTATAACTATTTTGTATATTAATCTAAGTTGATACTTATGTGACAAAATAATCAATATCTAAGATCTTTATGTAAAACATAAGAGTAAAATAACCAAAATTCATCATTACTACGAAACTGATAAGCATATTGATTGATTTTGGAAGTGAATTTCCTAAAAAATCATCCCAAAAAACATTTTCTAAATATAATGCTAATTCAAAGAAGATTAGTGTAATAATAGCTGCATTAAGAATTATTAATGAAGTAACTCCTATTAAACTGGTTAGATAATTAACACTTGTAAGTAATAAAAATGAAGTAATGTATATCAAGATATTTATGAATATTTTTTTATTTTTTGAAAAATTTTTAAAAAATATCAAATATTTAGTATTTAAAAATAATAATATTAATATCGAAGAAAAAAAAGAAATGATGAGAATTTTAGTAATTTGATATTCCATATTAAACTTAAATTTATTCTGGAAGTCCAGCTTTCTTTAAACCTTCTAGGAGAATATCTTTAATCATATCTACAGCTACTTTTTCATAATCTGCAAGTTTATTAATTTCTGGTCTTTGTTTTTGAAATTTTTTTAAGAATTCCTTTGAATCATCAATTTGATCATTCAACGCAAGTACTGCAGATTTCCAACCATCTAATCTAGAATGAGGCATTCGATCATATGTGTCGTTTATCCAAAAAAGTGCATTTTCCCAATCTTTTAAACCAATATATATCCAGGTCAAAATAACCCCAGAGTTTTTTTTTCTATAAGGATCTATTTCAATTGCTTTATTAATGAACTTTAATGCTTCTTCAAATTTTTTGAATTGCGCTAAAGAAAAACCATAATTGAATATTGCGTTGGGGTGATTGGGATTTAAATCAAAAGTTTTTTTCATAATTTCATGACTTTTATTAATATTATTGGTTATCCTATAATAGTGACCTAAAGCATCTAAAGCTAATGGATTTTCTGGATCTAAAGAAACAGCTTTTTCTGAAAGAGTAAGATATAATTTTTCATTTTTGTTTCTTTCTTCCGTTTTTTTTGGATCATAAATTTCCAAAGTTAAACAACCACAATATAAAACATATGCATCACAAAAATTAGCATCTAAATCTATTGCTTTTTTGCAATGGTTCATAACTTTATCTCTAATTTCAGAAGTATTTGGATTATTATTTATTATGTTTAAACCTTGCATATATTCATCCCATGCACTTATATTTTTTTTTGGTTTATTTTTTATTTTACTAATTTCTTGATCTTTCAGAGCTGGAGAAATTAAACTGGCTACATCCAAAGAAACTTCATCTTGAACTTCAAAAATATCTTCTAATGAACGATCCCATCTTTTAGACCAGATTTGTTTATCATCAGCAGCAAAAATTAATTGAGCTGAGATTCTAACTTTATTACCTCCTTTTCTAACACTTCCTTCAACCAAATAATCAGCACCAAGTGAATTAGCTACTTGTTTAGTATTTTCCGTAGTTCCTTTAAAACTAAAACTTGAATTCCTTGAAACAACTGGAAAGGTTTTCCATTTAGATAAATTTGAAATTATATCTTCAGTGATACCATCGGCAAAATATTCTTGTTCTTCATCATTACTCATATTTTTAAATGGTAAAACTGCAATTGTAGGTGGTTTTATTTCATCTTCCATACCGCTAATGTATTCGTCATTAATGCCTTTATCATACTCTTCTATATTTAATGAATATGCGTTTAAATCAGTATTTTTTACTTTTTGATGACCAAGTTCATTAAATATCAAATCAGTTTTTTGTGCTACTAAGTCATATATAGTTTTTGATAGACAAACACCACCGGGAGTAGCAAGAGCTTCTAATCTTGAAGCTATATTCACGCCCTCTCCATATAAGTTTGTGCCTTCCACTATAACATCGCCCATATTAAGGCCTATTCTAAATTCCATTTTTTTATCTTCATCTATATTTTTATTTCTTTCTTTTATTAATTTTTGAAATTCAGAAGCACAAATTACTGAAGATACTGCACTTTGAAATTCAGCTAAAATTGAATCTCCAGCTGTATTGAAAATTTTTCCACCATGTTCTTTGAATAAATTTTCTAAGATTGATTTACAAGAATTTAAGTTTTGAATTGTACTATTTTCATCCTTTTCCATTAGAGTGCTATAATTAACTACATCTGTAACAAAAATAGCTGCAATCTTTCTTATTACTTTTTTATCATTCATCTAATTAAATATATATTTTGATTGTATTTATAGTATATCTAAATTTATATATAATAAATAATATCAAATAAAAAATTTACAAAATGAAATTTGATAACGAAACAAGTATTATTCAACAAAAAATAGCTAATGGTTATGCTGGAGTTTCACGAAGACTAGCTATTATAAATGCCTTAAATTTAGAAACTAATGAAACTGTTATTGATATTGGTTGTGGCGGTGGTCATTTAGTCGAAGAAATATCATTATCTGTAGGAGAACAAGGCAAAGTAATAGGAATTGATCCAAGTCAAGATCAGTTAGATGTTGCAAGTGATAAATGTAAAGATCAAAATAATGTGGAACTTATTTGTACTACAGCCGATGATATCAATATAGAAGATGCTTCATGTGATAAAATTACAGCTACTCAAACATTAGAATATATCGAAGATATAGATACATCCTTAAAGGAGATAAAAAGAATTTCTAAAACTAATTCTAAATTTGTTAATGTCTCAATTCTCTGGGACTATTTTAGATTTTATGGACCAGAAAAAGAAATTAATGATCTTATTCATGAGGCATTTAGAGCACATTGTTTTCATCAAATGCTTCCACTCGATTTAAATGGTAAATTAAAAAAACTTGGATATAAAAATATAAGCTCTCAAAATTTATCGTATTTAATTACAAATAGAGATAATAATTCACCAGCAATTTTTTATGAAACTATGTTAAGTAAGTTTGCTTTAAGCCAAGGTGTTTCAGAAGACAAAGTAGATGATTGGAAAAAACAATTAAATAAATCTGAAAAATTAGGTAATTTCGGATTTACAAGTTTTCCAGTATTAACTGCGGCATATTTAGGTTAATTTAAAAAATGAAATTAAAAGTTTATTTATCCGGTGAAATTCATACTAATTGGAGAGATGAGATTATAGATAAATGTAAATCTAAGAATTTAGAAATAGAATTTTCAAGCCCGACTACTAATCATGAATTATCAGATGATGTTGGTGTAAAAATACTTGGTGATGAAGAAAAAAAATTTTGGCACGATAACAAAGGAGCTAAAATAAATGCTATACGAACTAGAAATTCGATTGAAAAAGCAGATATAGTTGTAGTGCGTTTTGGTGAGAAATATAAACAATGGAATGCTGCTTTTGATGCAGGTTATGCATCAGCCTTGAATAAATCTCTCATAATAATGCATAGTGATGAACATCAACATGCTTTAAAAGAGGTAGATGCAGCAGCACTTGCTGTTACAAAAAACGTTGATGAGATTGTAAATATTTTACAGTATTCTATTGAAGGATCATTAGAGTTTTAATTATTTACCAAAAATTCCTAATTTAACACCGTAGTCAACAGCTATTCCATAATCTGGATCATCATCACTATCAACTATCAATTGACCTGTTTTTCTTAAAAGGCTGTGGCAGTCTTTTGTAAGATGTCTTAACTTTACTTGTTTTCCTAATTTGAAATATCTTTCTGCAATATCCTCAATTGCTTTTAAAGCAGATTGGTCAATAACTTTTGAATTTGCAAAATCTATTATTACTAGATTAGGATCTTCGGAAGGCTTAAAAATTTCTAAAAAACTATTAGTGGAACTAAAAAAAAGAGGTCCTTCAATTTCATATACCTTAGCACCCTTTTCTGTTCTTGATTGTCTCTCAATTGCTCTAATTCTTGAAGCAGATTTCCACGCAAATACTAGTGCATTAATAATAACACCAGCAACTACAGCAACTGCTAAATCTTCTAATACAGTTATTAAAGTAACTAAAACAATTACCAATGCATCCGAACGAGGAACAACAAATAATAATTTTAGTGAATTCCAAGCAAATGTTCCAATTACGACCATAAACATAACCCCTACTAATGATGCAATAGGAATAAGTTCAATTATATTTGAAGTATAAAGAATAAAAATTAGTAAAAAAATTGCTGCTGATATCCCAGCAATTCTTGTTCTACCTC
The DNA here is from genome assembly GCA_902622475.1 of uncultured Alphaproteobacteria bacterium. Taxonomy (GTDB): domain Bacteria; phylum Pseudomonadota; class Alphaproteobacteria; order HIMB59; genus CACPNW01. The sequence continues at coordinate 34,052 of CACNPW010000008.1, forward strand.
CAGATTTTACATTTATCATTGATTGCCCAATCATAGCGCAACCACCCATACCACCAAAAAAGCCTGTGATACCATTAGCAACACCTTGCGCTAAACATTCTTGTCTTGTTCCACCCTTTTTGTTTGTTATTTCTCCTACTAGATTAAGAGTTAGGAGACTTTCAATTAATCCAATAGCCGCCAAAATAATTGCGTAAGGAAAAATAATGAAAAAAGTATCTAGATTAAGTGGAACTGTTGGAATAGAAAAATTTGGAAGCCCTCCCGCTACACTTGCTAAATCCCCTACTCTTGGAACAGGTAAATCTAAAAGTAAAACTAGAAAAGTAACAAGAAGAATTGCAGCTAAAGTAGATGGTATAAATTTAGTAACCCTTGGTAAGTACCATATGATTAACATGGTTAAGAAAACTAATACTAAAGAATATGTAAGCACTTCCCCTGACATCCATGTAAATGTTCCATCAAAGTTATATATTTGAAATTGATGTAATTGTGATAAACCAATTACTATAGCTAAACCGTTTACAAAACCTAGCATTACAGGTTGAGGAACCATTCTCATAAATTTTCCTAATTTAAAAATTCCTGCAAGAAATTGTAAAATTCCCATCAGGATTACAGTGGCAAATAAGTATTGGACTCCATGTTCCGATACTAATGAAACCATAACAACAGCCAATGCTCCTGTTGCTCCCGAAATCATTCCAGGTCTCCCACCAAAAATTGCAGTTACTAATCCTACAATAAAAGCTGCGTACAATCCTGAAAGAGGTGCTACACCTGCTACAAAAGCGAATGCTATTGCTTCTGGAACTAGGGCGATTGCAACAGTTAATCCGGATAGAATTTCGATTTTAAATAGTGAAAAGGAAGCTCTGCCCTCTGGAATATATTCATCTTTGTTTAACCCAAGAGAATTTGCAAATTGATTAACTGTTGATTTTATCATTAAGGTCTATTTAATTTAAATAGGTAAATTAAGTTATAAGTAAACAAAATCTACCAAACAGATTTGTATATATTAAAGGCGTCAGATTCTTCAATTTTACGGGGATTATTAACTAATAATCTAGTTTGTTTCATTGCTTCACTAGCCATCAATTGGCAAGCTTCCTCAGGAATTTCTAAATCTCTTAGCCTATAGGGTAATTTAAGTTCCTTAGACAAACTTTCTAAACTATCTATAAAATTATTACACACAATCTCATCACTTTTGCTATTATCTAAATATTTAAATACAAATGGTGCAAGATTAGCATAATTTTTTTTTGTTTCTTTATTTATGGAATTGAATTTCATAACACTTGTAAGAACTAAAGAGTTTGAAAGTCCATGAGATATATTAAATAGACCTCCTATAGGATATGCCAAAGCATGTACTGCTGCTACTGGAGAATTTGCAAAAGCTTTACCTGCTAACATCGATCCAAATAGCATATTTGATCTGGCATTTATATTATGTCCCTCAAATACAGCAGTTTTAATTGATGATCCGATAAACTTGAGTGCTTCTATAGATAACATTTTTGAAATAGGATTGTTGTTAGGATTTACAGAAGTGTAAGCTTCGATTGCATGAACCATAGCATCTATTCCAGTTGATGCAGTTATATTTGGAGGTAGATTAATAGTTAATAATGGATCTAAAATAGCAAGATCAGGTAAAATAAGTTTTGAAGAAATACCTTTTTTTTCTTTATCATCCATCGTAATTATTGCAATTGGTGTAACTTCTGAACCAGTTCCTGCTGTTGTAGGAATTAGTACAAGTGGTATTCTTGGACCTTTTGCATTATTAACCCCCCATATCGTATCGATATTCTGATTAGACCCAAGAAGTAAAGATATAAGTTTTGCAACATCCATAGATGAACCGCCTCCAAAACCTAAAACTCCAGTTGATTTAAAATCTGTTGCTTCTTCAAATGCTTTTAATAAAGTAGACTTTGAAGGATCAGATTCAACTTTATTAAATATATTTATATTTGAGTATGATTGAAGTTTTTTAATTGTTTTATCGTACAATCCTAATTCTGTTAATCCTTCATCAGTTATTACAAAAATATTTTTTCCTAACAAATTTAGAATTTGATCAGTTGAATTAACTGCTGTTTCATTACCAAAAATCAAGCTAGATGTTGAATGAAAGTTAAACATTTATCTATGGTCGGGGAGAAAGGATTCGAACCTTCGACCCCCTGGTCCCAAACCAGGTGCGCTACCAGGCTGCGCTACTCCCCGAAAAAATTTGTTATATTCATAAATAACCTAAAAACAATCTTTTATGTTTGTTTTCTAAAATAATATTTATTATAATTAAATTAGGGGTGCTTAAATGCTGAGATTTATACCCTTTTAACCTGATCTGGATAATGCCAGCGGAGGAAACATGAAAACCATACTAATTTTTTTAACTACCTTATTTATTTCTTTCTCAATCTATGCAGAGAAACTAACCATTTATACATACGACTCTTTTGTATCAGAATGGGGTCCAGGACCCATCATTGAAAAAATATTTGAAGAAAAACATAATGCGGATGTAGAATTTGTTGCTGTAGACAGTGCAGCAACATTATTGAATAAAGTTATTTTAGAAGGTGATACTTCCAAGGCAGATATAGTTTTAGGTCTTGATATGAATTTATTTGATTTAGCCGAACAATCTGAGCTTTTTACAACTCATAATATCAATGACATAAACAACTTAATTAATTTACCATTAAAATGGGAAAGTAATAAATTTGTTCCATATAATTATGGATACTTTTCTTTTGTGTATAATGAAGTAAATTTAGCAACACCTCCAAAATCAATGGATGAGTTGATTAATTCTACTAATGCTAGAATTGTAATTCAAGACCCAAGAACCTCTACCCCTGGTTTAGGATTATTAACTTGGATGAAAGCATTATATGGAGATAAAGCTGGGGATGAATGGAAAAAATTAAATAAAAAAATTATTTCAGTTACCAAAGGATGGACAGATGCATATTATAATTTTTTTATGGCAGGAGAAGCTGACATGGTATTAAGTTATACTACATCTCCAGCCGCACATATAATGTTTGAAGAAAGGTATGATATTCTTGCTACAACTTTTGAAGAGGGAAATTATATAACAATTGAATTTGCAGGCATTTTAAATAATTCACAAAATAAAGATTTAGCAAATAAATTTCTTAACTTTATGTTATCAAAAGAATTTCAATCAGTCATACCATCAACAAATATTATGTACCCTGTTACAAATATAAAAGATTTACCTGAGGCATTTGATAAACTAGATATTCCTAACTTTATTCAAATGGATCCAAAAGAAATTAATAAGAATAAAGAAAAATGGATTGATGAGTGGCTTAATGCCTCGTAAATAAATTGTATTATAAATATAATTATTCAGTATTATTTTTTTTTGGATTAATAATCCTATTGCCTTTCGTAGGTATTTTTTCAAAAATTAACTTTGATTTAGAAGTAATTTATAATTTTTTTCAAAATTCTTATACACATCGTCTAATTTATTTCTCACTCTATCAAGCTTTTCTTTCAGCACTATTAAGTTGTTTTTTAGCTATTCCATTCGCATTAGCATTAAATAGACATAAGAATTTAAAAATTATTAAATTTATCATTTCTCTTTGTGGTTTTTGCTTTGTAATACCTACAATCTTAATAGTGTTTGCAGTAATTAAACTCTTTGGAAATAATGGTTTTTATAACTCATATTTTAATTTGTATGAGAATTTTTCGATAGAGACAATTTTTGGAATAAAAGCAATATTAATTGCCCATATACTTCTAAATACACCATTTGCTACCCGATTATTTTTTCAATCCTTAAACAGTATTCCTTTAAAATATTATGAAATATCTAACTCTCTCAACATTACTTTTTTTGGCAATCTTCTAAAATTAGAGATGCCTTATATAAGACAAAATTTTTTTACTGTGTTCTCAGTAATATTCTCTCTTTGTTTTTTAAGTTTTGCAATAGTAATGGCATTAGGTGGTGGGCCTATGTATTCTACAAT
>CACNPW010000009.1 GCA_902622475.1 uncultured Alphaproteobacteria bacterium
TTTTTGATCACTGCTACAGACTTTCATATTTAGAGAGGCAGATTTTGCTCTTTTGCCTAATTCAATAATATTATTTTCAATACTCATGTAGAAAGTTTAACCAAATTATCTTTATGTACCACTTCCTCTCTTCCTTCGAAACCTAAAACTTTATAAATTTCTTTACTTTTCTTTCCAATAATTTTTTTTGCATCATTAAAATCATAAGCAGATATACCTATTGCTACTTTCTGACCATTCTCAACTATGATAGATATTACATCACCTCTTTTGAACCTTCCTTTGATATCTATTACTCCTGCAGGAAGTAGACTTTTATTTTTCAAAATTGCATTTTGAGCCCCTGTATCAATAATAATCGATCCGGATGGTTTTAAATGATTTAATAACCATTTCTTTTTGGACGAATTTGTAGAAGTTAATGGATAAAAAATTGTTGAATTTTTCTTATTAATATTACTGATTGGTCTGTTTTTATCACTATTAGTGATTATTGTAGAACAACCGTTTCCAGCACATATCTTTGCTGCTAAAATTTTTGTGGCCATTCCTCCACTACCTAGCTCAGAAGATTGATAATTACCAAGTTCTTCAATTTTTTTATTAATCTTAAATACCTCTGAAATTTTTTTAACATCCTTATCTTTTTTTGGATTACCTTGATATAAACCATCAACATCACTTAATAAAATTAATAAATCAGCTTCAATCATTTGTGCTACCCGGGCTGCAAGTCTATCATTATCACCATAGCGAATTTCTTCAGTAGCAACAGTGTCATTTTCATTTATGATTGGGATTATGTTTTTACTTTGCAATGATGATATTGTATTTCTAGCATTTAAATATCGTCGCCTTTCTTCGCTATCTTCTAATGTTAATAGAATTTGAGAAACACCTATTTTGTATTTTCCTAGTTTACTTCGCCATTGATGGGCTAACTCAATTTGACCAACTGAAGCTGCTGCCTGTTTATCTTCTAATTTTCTTAACTTTGTATTTGAAATACTTTTCGCACCTAAAGCAATAGCACCAGAACACACAATCACAATTTTTTTTGTTTTATTCAATTCCGCAATGTCTTTACATAAATTATCTAACCACTTAGATTTGATTTTTTTTGTTTTCGAATCAACAATTGAATTTGAACCAATTTTTACAACTATTTTTTTATATTTTTTAATCATTTGTGATTTCATTATATTTGAATAAATAATCAATTAGATCATCTATACCTTCATTATTAAAACTTGATATAAAAAGAATATCAGAATTTAACTTTTGATTAATCTCTATTTTTTTTTCTTCTAAATTTTCATTGAATAAATCAACTTTAGTTAAAACTATTATTTCTTTTTTTGAAGATACTTTTTCACTATATTTTGAAATTTCGTTTCTTACTGTATTATAGTTTTCGTACCAATTGTCGTCATTTATATCTACTAAATGAAGTAAATATTTACATCTCTCAATATGTGCTAAAAATTTATCACCCAAACCTTTTCCCTCATGCGCACCTTCAATCAAACCTGGGATATCTGCTAATACAATTTCTTTATCAAAGCGCTTCACGGTACCAAGCACAGGATGCAAGGTTGTAAATGGATAATCCCCAATTTTTGGGTTAGCATTAGAAATTGTTGATAACAGAGTTGATTTACCTGCATTAGGTAAGCCTATTACTCCTATATCTGCAAATAATTTGAGTGATAACCATATCCATCGTTCTTCTCCTAATTCACCTTTTGTAAATTTTCTTGGAGCTTGGTTAACTGATGATTTAAAATGATTATTTCCTAAACCGCCATTACCACCCTTTAATAAAATGTATTCTTCATCAATTTTTGTTAGATCAGTTAGCAATACTGTTTTATCTTCATTGTAAATTTCTGTTCCAGGTGGAACTTTAATAACCATGTTGCTTCCATTTGCTCCTGTTTGATTTTTTCCCTTTCCATTTTCACCTTTTTTTGCTTTAAAATGTTGTTGGTATCTAAAATCAATTAGTGTGTTTAAATTATCATCCACTTTAAAAATAATATTTCCACCTTTGCCTCCATCGCCTCCATTAGGACCACCAAACTCAATATATTTTTCCCTACGAAAACTAGCGCACCCATCTCCACCATTGCCTGATGCAATATATATTTTCGCTTGATCTAAAAATTTCATAATAAATTTTTAATTAATTGGGCTTATTGTTCTGTGGGAACAACTGATACAAAAGTTCTTACTCTTGTTTTTTTAAAAGCTACTTTTCCATTTATTGTAGCAAATATTGTGTGATCTTTACCTATGCCAACATTATCACCTGGATGAAACTTTGTGCCTCGTTGCCTAATGATAATGTTTCCTGCTATTACGTTTTCACCGCCAAATTTCTTAACTCCAAGTCTTCGACCCGCTGAGTCTCTTCCATTCCTAGAACTACCACCTGCTTTTTTCGTTGCCATTATTTATCTTCTTTTTTAGTTTTAACAGTTTTTTTAACAGTTTTCTTTACTGATTTTTTCTTTGTAGGTGAAGCTTTATTTACTGCTTTTTTTGTAACTGTCTTCTTTTTTGCAACTTTTACTTCTTTAGACTCAATTTTTTCTCTACTAACTTTAGTTTCAGTTTTTTTAACTTTTTTTGTTTCAGGTTCAGCAGTGGACTTTTTTCCACCATAAGAAATTGATTCTATTCTTAATACAGTTAGATATTGTCTATGACCTTGTGTTAGTCTGTAATTTTGTCTTTTTCTTTTTTTAAAAACTATTATTTTTTTATCTCTGATTTGATCAACAATTTTTGCTTCAATTGAAGCATCTTTTAGTAATGGCTCACCTAAGCTATTTGTGCTTTGATCACTGATCGCTAATACATCAGTAATAGACACCTTATCACCTTTGGATCCCTCAAGTTTTTCTACTTTAAGTATCTGACCAGCTCTTGCTGAGTATTGCTTTCCACCAGTTTTGAAAATTGCTAACATATCTTTTGATGGCGAGGTTTATAGTGAACTATGCTAATAGTCAAATTAAAAATATGGCGTAAATACTGGAAATAAAGACCTTAAAAGCTATCCTTTGCTTTTCGCAAATAAGCAAATAATTCAAAGTCTGTAAAACCTAGCTCTTTCTTAATTATAGTACCTAATTTTGAATTTTGATTCAGGAATAAGTTATATTGTTTTTCATCTTCTAATAAAAAGGGTACGGATTTTCCTTTATTATTTAAATCATCATTAATTTTGTCTCTAACTGTCAAATAAGCACTTTCTTTTTTGAGTGTTTTCTCAAGAAAATTTAAATTGCTTTTTGTATATTCATGACCACAATAAATAATTGTATTTTTATCTAACTCATTGATTTTTTTTAAACTGTTAAACATTTCATTTAATGTTCCTTCAAACACACGACCACAACCAAGTCTGAACAGTGTATCACCACAAAATAAAACACCATTGTCTTCATCATAGTAAATTATATGATCTAATGTATGCCCAGGTGTTTTTATTATTCTAAATGTATTTAAGCAGGAGTTGACTTCATCTCCATCACGTAAAACGAATCTTGTATTTTCAATCTGAGCACTTGGAGAGTGTATATTAACTTCTGGAAAAACATTAAGTATTCCTTTTACACCTGAAGTGTGATCTTTATGATGATGTGTAATAAATATATCTTCTATGATTAAATTATTTTCAAGAGCAAAATTTAATATAGGATTACTATCAGCAGGATCTATAATACAGCTCTTAAGTGTGTCATTATATAAAACAAAAGAGTAGTTATCTTTTAATTGATTTATAATTTCAACTTTCATCTAATAACTAATTTGCAATAACAGAATTTTTTGCAAAAACTTTTTTTGATGATTTAATTTTTATTGGTTCAAAATTTTTATAACTTAATAAAAAGATAGCTTCGTGAGTGAAAAAATTAACTCCAGTAACTGATTCATTTATATCAAATTGCTTACCTTTTGATGTTAATCCAATACTTTTTTCAATCACAATATTCATTTCATTACACAAATTCAAAAAATCCTTAATTGTAAAAAAATGAATATTAGGTGTGTCATACCACGTATAAGGTAAACTTTCTGTTACTGGCATTCTTCCAGATATTAAAAGCTGTAATCTTATTTTCCAATGTCCAAAGTTAGGAAAAGAAACTATTGCTTTTGATCCTATTCTTAATAATTCAGACAGAATATCTTTAGGCTTCATCATTGCTTGTAAAGTTTGACTTAAAATTACATAATCAAAACTATTATTTGAATATTGGGACAAATCCAATTCGGCATTTCCATGTACAACATTGAAACCTCTTGCAATGGCATTTGCAGCTAGACCTCTATTTAATTCAATGCCATGAGTTATCGCATTACGATTATTTTCTAATTGTTCCATAAGACCGCCATCACCACATCCAATATCTAGGATTTTTCTATCTTCTGCGATAAGTGTTTCAATAAGAGACCAATCTTTTCTTATGCTATTAATTTTATTCATCTATTTTCGCAAAGTTGTTTGTTAGGAAACCTTTTATTACATCATCTAACTGTGGTTCCTCTAATAAAAAACTATCATGTCCTTTATCAGTATCAATTTCTAGAAAGCTCACTTCTCTTGATAGAGAATTTAATTGATTTACAATCATTTTACTTTCTATTGTAGGGAATAACCAATCCGAGGTAAATGAGACAATTAAATATTTTAAATGGTTATTTGGATTATGACTAAAATCAATATTTTTTCTAAATGTTTCATCATGATCAAAATAATCCATAGCCCTTGTTAAATAAAGATATGAATTTGCATCAAATCTTTCAACAAATGATTTACCTTGATATCTCAGATAACTCTCAACTTGAAAATCAGCATCAAATCCAAAAGAAATAATATCTCTTGATTGAAGTTTTCTTCCAAATTTTCTATGCATCGCATTCTCGGATAAATATGTGATATGCGCAATCATTCTTGCTACTGATAGACCTCTTTCTGGCACTTCATTATTTTCAAAATACTTTCCATTTTTCCAAATAGGATCACTCATTATTGCCTGTCGCCCAACTTCATGAAATGCAATATTTTGAGCCGAATGTTTTAACGCGCCCGCAATATGTATTATATTTAAAATTTTATCTGGAAAATCGATTGCCCATTGAAGCGCTTGCATTGCTCCCATCGAACCACCAATGACAGAAAATAACTTCTCTATATTTAAACTTTCAATCAATAAAGATTGAGCCTTCACCATATCTTTTATTGTTATGGAAGGAAAATTACCACCATATGCAACATCACTTCCATTTTGTAACTCTTTAGGACCCGTTGAGCCAGCACAACCGCCGAGTACGTTTGAACAAATTACAAAAAATTTGTTTGTATCAATTGGTTTATTAGGCCCAACCATTCTAGACCACCAACCTTCTCTCCCAGTAATGGGATTATTCCCAGTAACATATTGATCTCCAGTTAAAGCATGGCAAACAAGAATAGCATTAGTTTTATCAGCATTTAATTTGCCATATGTTTTGAATGCTAGTTTAAAACTATCTATTATATCTCCTGATTCTAGTTTTAAATTAATATTCTCGAAATAGGCTATTTCGCTTTCAAGTTTTGTGTCAGTAGTAAATTTTGTTTTCATATCTTTTTAGTCTAACACTATTTGAAAGAATGAAGGTGGAGTGTAAACGCTTTAGCTGATTATTGCTCCACCCGCAAGCTGTCTCAAATCGGTGATAATCGGTCTTATATTTATATATCTTTCTAAGTCAATAAATCGTCATTTTTTAAATTAAATACTACTTTATTTTGATTTATCGTAAGATAGTTTGTAAAGAAATGTCCAAAATTATGAAAAATAAAGAATTAGACAATTTAAGAACCAAAATTAATAATATTGATGATGAAATTTTATCTTTATTATCTAATCGATCTAAAATTGTTTTAGAAATAGGAAAACACAAAAAAGATAATTCAGTTGTTGATCTAGATAGAGAACAAAAAATTCTCGACAGATTAAGCTCGAAATTTACAGGATCTTATCCGAAAGATACTATTGTTAGACTTTGGAGAGAAATTTTTCAATCTTCTGAAAAACTTCAGAAGTTAACTAAAGAAAATATTCAATCAAAAAGATCTATAGAAAACATTAATGTTTATAAAGGTGGTAAGGCAAAGTTAAATAACAACAAAAGAGTTATCAAACTTTCTTCAAATGAAAATCCCTATGGTGCTTCACCGAAAGCAATTGAATTGTTAGAAACAAAAAATATTAATCATGATTTACATAGATACCCAGAAATTGATGGATCATCATTAAGAGAAGCAATAGCTAAAAATTTTTCTATTGATAGTAATAGAATTATTCTTGGCTCTGGCTCAGATGAAGTTTTATTATTTGCAGCTTTGGCATTTTGTCAAGATGGTGATGAAATTCTCCACGCAAACCACGGCTTTGAGATGTATTCAATTGTGAGTAAAGTAGTTGGTGCAGTTCCAAAAAAAATTAAGGAAGATGTAAATTTCAATTTAAATATTGAAAATCTCATAGATCAAACAAATGACGCTACTAAAGTAATCTATATTGCATCACCTAATAATCCAACCGGAACTTATTTGTCTAGAGACCAACTTGTTAAATTAATGAATAGTATTTCTAAAAATATTATAGTTGTTATAGACGGGGCATATGTTGAATATGTGCAAAAAGACGATTACGATAAAGGATTTAGTTTAACGGATGAATATGAAAATATTATTTTAACAAGAACATTTTCAAAAACATATGGTCTCGCAGCTTTAAGAGTAGGCTGGTGTTATACCAGTCAAAAAATAGCTGATATAATTAATAAAATAAAACCTCCTTTTAATACGACAACTATTTCACAGTCTCTTGCAATTAAAGCTTTGGAGGATAAAGAACATATTGAAAACTCTGTTAAATTAAATTCTGAAATTAAAGATTGGTTTGAAAAAAAGCTCAAACTTCTAAATATTAAAACCAGACAAACTGAAGGTAATTTTACTTTAATTGAAACTTCAGAAGAAGAAGCTGAGAAAATTAGTAATCATCTTATGAATGATGGCATTATTATAAGGCGTTTAAATAGTTATAATCTGCCCAATTTTCTGAGAATTAGTATTGGTACAAAAGAAGAAATGAATATGACAGTTGAAAGTTTGAAGAAATTTAATGTCTAAAAAAACTTTTGATTCAGCTCTGGTCATCGGTATGGGATTAATTGGATCATCCATAGCGAGGGCAATGAAGGAAAAACAATTAGCAAAAAAAATTTTTGCTATTGATAGAGATAGTGAGGTAATAAATATTTCAAAAAATTTAAATCTTGTGGATGCAATAGAGAGTGATTTAAATAAATATAATCAACAATTTGATATTGTTTTTATTTGTACACCCTTGAGTTCATATAGAGATATATTTAAGCAATTGAATAGCTATGTTAATGAAACAACACTAGTAACAGATGTTGGTTCAACAAAAGTAAGTGTTATAGAAGATTTTAAAGAATCAATTAATAATAAAAAAATTTTATTTGTTCCTGCCCACCCTATTGCTGGATTAGAGAAAAGTGGACCAGAATTTGGTTTCGCAAAGCTCTTTGAGAATAGGTATTGTATTTTGACTCCAACAGAAACTCAGAGTGAGATAACAAGATCAGTTTCAGATATTTGGGAGTCATTTGGAATGAATATAGAAATCATGGAACCTAAACGTCATGACAGAGTACTAGCTATGACATCTCATATTCCACAACTCATTGCATATTCTGTCGTAGGAACTGCAACAGAGCTTGAATCTCAAATGAAAGATGAAGTAATTAAATATTCAGCTGCAGGTTTTAGAGATTTCACAAGATTGGCAGGTAGTGATCCAGTAATGTGGCGTGATGTTTATGAAAAAAATAAAGAAGCCGTTTTAGAAATGCTTGGTCGTTTCAGTGAAGATCTGCTTACTTATCAAAAAGCAATAAGAAATAATGATTTAAAATATTTGGAAAAAAAATTTATACAATCAAAAGAGATTAGAAAAATTATTGAAGAGATTGGCCAAGCAGGTACTTTTGATCCCACAGAAAAGAATTAGTTATTCAATAATAAATTTGAAGCAGTTTCTATTCTATTTTGAACTTCGTTTAATATAAATTTTTTATCTAAACCTTCATCAATTGTCGGTAAAAATTTTATAGTAATTAATCCTTTTTCTAATACCCATGTTTGTTTTGGCCAACATAAACCTGAATTTAAAGCTACAGGAAGGATTTTTCTTTTTGTATGATTATAAATTCCGATAAAACCTGTCTTATAATCAGGTTTACTACCAGGCAGCTTTCTTGTTCCTTCGGGGAAAATAATAATTGAAGATCCAAAAGATAATTTTGATTGAACTTTTTGTAACATATCTCTCATAGCTTTTGTTCCACCATCTCTATTAATCGCAACCATATTAGACTTGAATAAATATTGTCCAAAAATTGGTATAAAGAAAAGCTCTCTTTTATGGACAAAGAAACAATCTTTTAAATAGTAATAGAGTGCGAGTGTCTCAAATGCGGACTGATGTTTAGACGCAATTAAGACACTTTCATTTGGAATATTTTCTAAACCCTCAATTTTATGTTTAATATTACATATAAGATTAAGAAAAACAAAAATAACACGTATCCAAAGTTTTGTTGGATATTTAAGTAAATAACTTGGCAATAAGAGAAAAGGTAAACATACAATACCCATCAACACAGTCCATATGACCAAGGAAATATAAAATATTATACTTTTTAAAATTAACATACTTAATGATTTTGTTTTATATACTAGCCTGACTGATCTATATATAATTTATGTTCATTGTTTGCTCTAATTGTGAATTCAAGTATTTAGTAAATTCTGCAGATCTTAAACCAAATGGTAGAATGGTTGAATGCGCAAATTGTAATCATCAATGGTTTCAAGAATTAGATGATACTGACATTACATCATCAGTCCCATCTACAAAAAAAGAAGAATTAGATCAAAATTTAAAAAAAAATAACCAAAAAGAAAAATTAAAAAAAGATCCAGTCAGAAATTTACCAAGTACAGTTGTAAGACAAGAAAAACCAAGTGTTATTAATTCAACGATAGTAATTGCTCTAGCTATAGTTGTAATTTTAGCAATATGGATTTATCGATCCTACGGTGTAAATACTTTTATTATTATTGATTTCTATATTAGGGAATTTTTCTTTAATTTAAATTTGATAATTTCAGACTTAGCTAAAATTATACACAATACTTTAAATTAGTTACAACCAGCTAGGAATAATATCAGCTTCAATTATTTTCTCAATTTTTTCTGGAGAATAAATAATTGCATAATTATCATTGTTTATTAAAATTTCAGAGGGCAGTGGTCTAGAGTTATAATTTGAAGACATTACTTTTCCATAGGCTCCTGTATTTTTTATAACCAATAGATTGCCAATTTTTTGTTTAGCCAATTTAATATTTTTTAAAAAAACATCTGAACTTTCACAAATTGGACCAGCAATAGCATAATCCATAATTTCCTCTGATTTTATATCAATCGCTAAAATTTCATGATGTGCACCATACATGGCTGGACGTATCAATGTATTCATTCCTGCATCAACAATTAAATAATTTATACCTCCATTATTTTTAATTGTAACAATAGAAGTGACTGTAACTCCAGCCTCAGCAATTAAATACCGACCAGGCTCAAATGATAATTCATAGTTTGTTTGCGTAAAACAATTATCAAGTTCTTCTTTTACCATCTCAATATTAAAGTCAGGATCAGATTCTTCATATTTAACATGAAAACCTCCACCCAAATCTACATGCTTGATATTAATACCTGATTCAATAAACTTATTTGCAGCCATTTTCATTTGAGAAAACGTATTTCTATACGCCTCAATTTTACTAATTTGACTTCCAATATGACAACTAATACCAATTAAATTTAAATTTTTACAACTTTTAACTAATTTGATAATTTTATCTAAATTTTCAAATTCAATACCAAACTTATCAGTTTTTTTTCCTGTTGAAATTTTACTTAAAGTCTCACCATCAACATCTGGATTAAGTCTAACACCAATATCAACGATTTTATTTTTTTCATTTGCTAAATTATCGAGTAGTTTTATTTCTTCTAAAGATTCAGTATTAATTAAACGTATGTTTTTATGCATAGCATAGAGTAAGTCTTGTTCAGATTTTCCAACACCTTCAAAAATTATTTTTTTTGGATTGAAACCAGCTTCCAAGGCCCTTTTTAATTCACCAACTGACACTACATCTGCTCCAATATCTAACGAGTTCATTAATTTCAAAATAGCTTGATTTGAATTAGACTTAATTGAATAAAAAATATTATTACCTAAAATTTCTTTAGCTTTATTTACTTGATTTATAATTTTTTGTTGTGAATACACATAAAAAGGTGTTTCACAAACTTTCACCAAGTCATATAGAGAAGTACCCTCAATATACGGGTCATTATTTTTATAAGTGAGCATTTATTCAGTGTTTATAATAACGGATTGTTGACGTTTTTTCTCTTCTTCTAATTTCTCTAAACATGCTTCATCACATGGATATGTAATTACGGATTTGTCTACTTGATCTTCTGGTAAACTTAAAGGACCAACTTTACCACAGCTAAAAGTAAACAACAAAAATGATAATAATATTAATCTGATCATTATAAGTATTTTTTTATAACAAGTTTTATCATTTTTTTAGTAATTTCAGGAGCCGTACCCCCAAAACTTGATTTTGATTTAACACTGTTAGTAGCTGATAGCACTTTTTTTGCGTCAACTGTTATATTTTTGTCAAATTTTTTTAATTCATCAAGAGATAATGAATCTATGTTTCTATTTTGTTTTGAACAATAAGAAACAATCTTTCCAGTCACAATATAAGCATCTCTAAATGAATATCTAAGTTTTTGAACTAACCAATTAGCCAAATCTGTAGCGGTTGCATTTGAATTATCAATCAACTCTTTCATTCTAGTTTTGTTGAATGTAGATTTTGATAAAATTTCATTCATAACTTTTATACACAAAGAAACATTGTCGTATGAATTAAATATTATTTGTTTATCGTCTTGTAAGTCTTTACTATAAGAAAGTGGTAACCCTTTAATAATATTAAGCATTGTACTTAAATTACTAATGATAATACTTGTTTTTCCTCTAACAAGTTCTGCGCCATCAGGATTTTTTTTCTGAGGCATAATTGAACTGCCAGTTGAAAGATCATCTGGTAAATTTATAAAATTAAATTGTTGATTTGACCAAAGTACTATTTCCTCTGCTATTTTTGATAAATGAACAGCAATTAATGATAGAACAAATAAAGATTCAATTACAAAGTCTCTATCTGATACTGTATCCATGGCATTTTTTGTTGGCTCTCTAAAACCTAATTCTTTAGATGTATATTTTCTATCAATAGGAAAAGAGGTGCCTGCAAGCGCAGCTGCTCCTAATGGGTTTTCATTAAGACGATACAAACAATCTTCAAGTCTTGTTCTGTCTCTACCAATCATTTCAACGTAAGCCAAAACATGATGAGCCAATGTTATTGGTTGAGCAATCTGTAAATGAGTGTAACCTGGCATAATTGTTTCAGTATTTTTTGTTGCAATATTAATTAAAGTTCTCTGAAATTTTTTTAGTTCCCTATCTAAAATTTTAGATTCTTTTTTAATCCATAATTTTAAATCAGTTACTACCTGATCATTTCTAGATCTTGCAGTATGAAGCTTTCCTGCAACTTTTCCAATTTTCTTAAATAATAAACTTTCAATGTTCATATGAATATCTTCAAGTTTTTTTGAAAATACGACCTTATTTTTTTCAATATCTCTTTCAATTGCTTTAAGCCCAGAGACTATTGCACTTTGTTCTTTTTTATTTATTATTTTTTGTTTACCGAGCATTCTAGCATGCGCTATTGACCCAGTAATATCTTCTTTATACAGACGTTGATCGATATCTATAGACGAATTAATTGCATCTAAAATCTCACTAGGTCCTTTTGAAAAATGGACATTTCTTGAAGGATTTTTTTTCATTTTGCGCGCCTATAAGAGATATTTATATTAATTTCCACTCTTATGCTTAAATTATTTTCATACGGCAAATTTTTCTTATATAAGCTCAGCTTTATAGAACTCATATGAATATTAAAAAAGTAGTAGTAATAGGATCTGGCACTATGGGCAGTGGAATTGCAGCCCAAATAGCAAATGCTGGTATTGATGTAACACTTCTAGACTTACCTTCAAAAGAAGGATCTAGAAACCAAATTACAGAAAACGCTAAAGAAAGAATTAAAAAATCACGACCCCCTCTTTTAGTAGAAAAAAACAAAGCAGAATTAATTAAGGTTGGAAATATTGAGGACGACTTTAATGAAGTCGCCGAAGCTGATTGGGTTGTGGAGGCTGTTGTTGAGAGAATAGATATTAAACACAACATTTATGATAAAATTCAGACTACAAGAAAGATCAATTCTATAATTTCATCTAATACATCTACAATTCCATTAAAAATTTTATCAGCAAATATGTCCGACGAAATGAAAAAAAATTTTTGCATTACTCATTTTTTTAACCCGGTTCGATATATGGCATTGCTCGAGATAGTAACTGAAAAAGTTAATGACATTGAAAAAATAAATTTATTAAAACAATTTTGTGATGAAAAACTTGGTAAAGGTGTCATTATTTGTAACGACACTCCAGGATTTATTGGAAACAGAATTGGAGTTTATGCAATGCAAGTTGCTATGACTGAAGCTTTTAAAATGAAGATATCAATTGAAGAGGCTGATGCAGTATTTGGAAGACCTATGGGTATCCCAAAGACTGGAATTTTTGGACTATACGATTTAATCGGTATTGATTTGATGGCTGATGTTTTAAAAAGTTTTATCAAAGAACTCCCAAAAGAAGATCCTTTCCACGAGGTTGCACAAGAAATTCCATTGGTTACAAAACTTATTGAAACTGGGTATACAGGAAGAAAAGGTAAGGGTGGTTTTTATAGAATGAATAAATCTGATGGAAAAAAAATTCTTGAAGCTATTAATTTAGAAACTGGTGAGTATCACCCAAGTCAGAAAATTAATTTAGGTATGGGAGATAAAATTGACATAAATAAACTTATCCAAAGAAAAGACAAATACGGTGAATATGC
Organism: uncultured Alphaproteobacteria bacterium; assembly: GCA_902622475.1. Lineage (GTDB taxonomy): Bacteria > Pseudomonadota > Alphaproteobacteria > HIMB59 > CACPNW01. Next base: position 13,237 of record CACNPW010000009.1, read on the forward strand.
AAAATCAATTCTGACAAAAGTAATAAGGTATGCTGCATATTTAATCCCTGATGTATCATCAAAATATATAGACATAGATGATGCACTAAGATTAGGTTTTAATTGGACTGTTGGCCCTTTTGAAATGCTTTCAAACATAGATACAAAAAATTTTATTGATCAAAATACTGATATTAAGTTCTTTAAAGATTTAAAGGGAATTTTTGAATTTAATAAAAGACCTGGATATTTAGATTCAAGTATTGATAATTTAAGATCGTTAAATTTACAAAAATCTTTTGAGAACCCTTCTGCTAATGTTAAGAATGCTGCATCTTATCAGGTTGTTGAATTTACTACTAAGGCAAACGCTTTAGATACTGACTCTATGTTAGCTCTAAAAGAAGCTGCTCAAAATAATAAAAGCACAATTGTGATTAATGATGCAATGCAATTTTCTGCTGGTGTAAATTTAAATTATGTAATGGAATTTGCTAAAAATAATGAATGGTCTAAAATTGAAAAATTTATAATTGATTTCCAACAAACGTGTAAAATAATAAAATATGCAGATAAGCCTTTTATTGCTGCACCATCAGGACTTGCTATTGGAGGTGGTTTTGAAGTGGTATTGCATTGTGATTATAACGTTGCGCATACAAATGTTGTTCTTGGACTAGTTGAATCTTTAGTTGGACTCATTCCTGCTGGTGGGGGTTGTAAGGAAATGCTGTGGCGTTGGTTACAAACTCCAGAGGGTAAAGAAAATTCTGAACATGCTTCTATGAAAGTTTTTGATCTTATTGGTTATGCTATTACTGCTACCTCACCAAATGAAGCGCTATCAAATCAATTCTTTTTAGAAAAGGATAAAGTGGTAATAAATAGAGATAGACAATTATCAACGGCTATCGATTTATTAAATAATATTGAGGGAGGGTATGAAAAACCATCTCAACCTAAATTTAATTTAGGCGGTAGTGCTGTCAGAGATAAAATGTTTGAAAAACTTGAAGCACTATATAATGAAAATAAAATTTTAGACCACGGATTAGAAGTAGGTAAGCAAATTGCTTTTGTACTTAGTGGTGGCAATACAAATTTTGATAATGAATTAAGTGAAGATGATCTTTATAATCTTGAATTAGAAGCTTTCATGAGACTTATCCAGATGCCTAAAACTCAAGAGCGAATAAAACATACACTTGAAACTGGAAAACCATTAGTAAATTAAATTAATTTCTTGTAGTATTTGATCCTTTTAGGAAACAGATGAGTAATTTTGATACAAACCTAGATAAAAATTCAGCCAATTTTGTTCCACTATCACCATTAAGTTTTATAACTCGTGTGAAAGATATTTATCCAAATTATGACTCCTTAGTTTATGGAAAAAGAAGTTACACTTGGCTTGAAACCTATAATCGATGTATCAAGTTTGCTAGTGCATTAGCAAAAAAAGGAATTACAAAAGGAAGTACCGTTTCAATCATAGCGGCAAATACTCCGGAATTATTCGAAGCACATTATTCTATCCCAATGACTGGTGGTGTTATTAATACGATCAATACCAGACTTGATGCAGAAACAATTGCATATATTTTAGATCATAGTGATGCAAAACTTCTTATAACTGATACTCAATTTTCACCTACAATGAAAAAAGCTTTGCAAATATATGCGAAGAATATTCCTATTATTGATATTCATGATGATCAGGCAGTTTTTAAAGATGGTGAGGGTGAACAAATTGGAGAAATGACATATGAAGAATTTTTACAAACGGGTAATGATAATTATAATTGGTCTTTACCTGAAGATGAATGGCAAGCAATCTCACTAAGCTATACATCAGGCACAACAGGTAAACCAAAAGGTGTTGTGTATCACCACCGTGGATCATATTTAATGTCAACAGGAAGTGTTACGGCATGGAACATGCCTAATAAATTAACATTTCTTTATACCGTTCCAATGTTTCACTGTAACGGATGGGGTTATCCTTGGACAGCTGCTTTAATACATGCAAAGATTATTTGCTGCAGATACATTGTTGCAAAAGATATTTATAACTTAATAGATAAATATAAAGTAACTCACTTTGGAGGTGCTCCTATAGTTTTAAGTTTAATTGCTAACGCAGATGAGAAAGATAAAAAAGAAATAAATCATAAAGTATATGTATTAACTGCTGGAGCTCCACCAACGAGTGCAATTCTTGAAAAGATGGATAACTTAGGTTTTGAAGTTATGCATGTATATGGGTTAACTGAAACATACGGCCATATTCTTCAATGCGCTTGGAATGAAGAATGGGAATCACAATCAAAATCTAAAAAAGCTGATATTAAAGCAAGACAAGGTGTTCGTTATCCAAATACTGAAGAAGTTTGTGTTGCAGATCCCGAGACCTATGAAAGAGTTCCAATGGATGGAGAAACCATGGGAGAGATTTTGATTCGAGGTAATGTTGTGATGAAAGGATATTACAAAAATAAAGAGGCGACTGAAACATCCATGAAAAAAGGATGGTTTCATTCTGGTGATTTGGCTGTTGTCTATCCTGATGGATATATTCAAATAAAAGATAGATCGAAAGATATTATAATTTCTGGTGGAGAAAATATTTCATCTGTGGAAGTTGAAAATGTTGTTGCAAAACATCCAGCTGTTTCCTTGGTTGCAGTAGTCGCCAAACCAGACGAGAAGTGGGGTGAAACACCTTGTGCTTTTGTAGAATTAGCACCTGGAAAAAATGCCACAGAAGAGGATATAATTCAGTTTTGCAAAGAAAATATGGCTGGATTTAAAAGGCCAAAGCATGTAATCTTTGGTGAATTACCAAAAACTTCAACTGGGAAGATACAAAAGTTTGAATTAAGAACAAAAGCAAAGGAGTTATAAATGGATCCAAAAACTTATAAATTTGACACACTTAGTCTACATGCCGGTTATCAACCGAGCAAAAATGCTGGCTCAAGACAAGTACCAATTTATCAAACAACTTCATACATGTTTGATGATGTTGACCATGCAGCAGCACTTTTTAATTTAGAAAGAGGTGGTCATATTTATAGTCGTATGTCCAACCCAACAGTACAAGTTCTAGAAGAAAGAGTTTGTGCACTTGAAGGAGGAACAGCTGCTCTTGCAACTGCATCTGGAATGAGTGCAATATTTTTAACTATTATGACCCTTTGTAACGCTGGTGATCACATGGTTGTTTCTTCTCAGCTTTACGGTGGAACTGTAAATTTATTTAGATTAACGCTTCCTAAGTTTGGTATTAAAACAACTTTTGTAAAACCAAGAGATACAGAAGGTTTTAAAAAAGCTATTCAACCAAATACTAAAGGAATTTTTGGTGAGCTTGTTGGTAATCCTGGTAATGAATTGATGAACATGCCTGAAGTTTCAAACATAGCAAAAGAAGCTGGCATTCCACTTATTATTGATAGTACGTATCAAACTCCATATTTATGCCGACCTTTTGAACACGGTGCTGACCTTGTAGTTCACTCATTAACTAAATGGATGAGTGGTAATGGTTCTTCTATGGCTGGTATTTTAGTTGAAGGTGGAACATTTGATTGGATGCAAAATGATAAGTTTCCATCAATGACAGAACCGTATGAAGGCTATCACGGATTATCATTTGCAGAAGAATTTGGCCCAACAGCATTTACAATGATGGCAAGAGCTGAAGGAATGAGAGACATGGGACCTTGCTTAGCTCCTCAAAATGCATGGAACATTTTACACGGACTTGAAACTCTTTCTCTTCGTATGGAAAAACATTGCTCCAATGCTTTAAAGATGGTTGAGTATTTATCTAATCATGAAAGTGTCGCTTGGGTTTCGCATGCAAGTGCACCAGGGCATCCAGACAAAGAACTAGCAGAAAAAATTCTACCTAAGGGAACTGGATCAATGATCGCCTTTGGAATTAAAGGTGGAAAAGAAGCAGGAGCTGCATTTATTAACAATGTTAAACTTGCATCGCATTTAGCAAATGTAGGTGATGCGAGAACACTAGTTATACATCCAGCATCTGCCACGCACTCACAAATGGATGAGGCAACTTTAAAATTTGCTGGACTATCTCATGATATGATTAGATTGTCTGTTGGCTTAGAAGACTTTGAAGATATCGTAAACGATTTCGAAGATGGATTTAGAGCTGCAAAAAAACCTCGTTTAGTTGCAAACAAATAAATGAAGTTTAAAGTTCGTGGTATCGATACGTTTGCCTCCACTGGAGGCAGGCCTTTTGATAAAAATAAACCTCTTATTATTTTTGTTCACGGTAGTGGACTAAGTCACATGGTTTGGGTTTTACAAACACGTTACTTTGCATTCCGTGGATACAGTGTTTTAGCAGTTGATTTACCAGGTCACGGATTATCTTCTGGTGAAAGTTTAAAAACTATTGAAGAAATGGGAAACTGGGTTGGCGACGTAATTGGAGCAGTTGGATGTAAAGAAGCTTCACTAGTTGGACATTCTCAAGGATGTCTTGTAACAATGGAATGTGTTGCTCAACACCCAGAAAAAATTAAAACGTTAACTCTTATGGGTGGTGCATCGGCAATTCCAATGAACCCTGAACTATTAAGACTTGCTGAAGAGAGTAATCCTAAGGCTGTTGATCTTATGATGGATTTTGCGCACGGTCCATCAGGACATTTTGGCGGTCATCCCGTTCCAGGTTTATACCACCTTAATGTTGGTTCCATGATTGTTCAAAATAAAGAAATTAAAGATACTCTAGGTGTCGATTTTAGAGCATGTGATAATTATAAAAACGGACCTGAGGTTGCTAAAAAATTAGATTTACCAACTCTTTCTATATTAGGCGCACAAGACAGAATGTGCCGTTTAAAAGATGGAAAAATTCTTGCTGATTATATTAAGGGCTCGGAAGTAAAGATTATTGAAGATTGTGGTCATATGATGCTCTTAGAAGAAGCTGATCAAACATTAGAAATTCTAAAAAAGTTTATTGCTAAAAATTATCCATTAACAAATTAAAAATTATATTTAAGTCCTAACCCAATTCTCTGATCATAACCTTTATTTCTTCTATCTAATCGATCGTAAAAAATATTTACAATCAAGTCACTTCTATTTGAAATATCTAAAGATATTTTTTGCCTTAAATATGCTGAAGTATGTGGACTAATATTTCTTGAATAAAGAGTTGAGCTATCAGCTTTATAATTTGTAATAATTTCTGATGATTTACTACTATCTGATCCAATTTCTAAAGTAGCGTTTGGTTTAAAACTATAAACCTTACCATCAATTTCCTTTCGCAATATATGAATACCTATCGCTGAAGTCTTTTGGTGTAAATGAACACTTTCATAATGTAGTGAATTGGTTCCTGATGATTCTGAGTAATGTTCTAATTTACCATATGCAGCATCTATTCTTCCAAAAGGATTAATTGTATAATTAATCTTTTCCTCAACAATATTAAATCCTATACTTGTAAAATACTGATCTCCGTTTCGTTTACCTGAATAGGTAGTAGAGTCATTTGTATAAAACCTATCTGTATCTACTTTTATATCCCCGTAACCAAATACAAAATCAAAGTACTGAGTCTTAGACAGAGCAAATGAATGATAGGAGCTTATTGTTATAATATGTAAGTCTATATTAGAACCTGATGAGCCAATTTTAATCTCATCTCTATTATCACCTAACGCAAATCCTAAATGATAATTGTCATTCATATTAATATCTATTCCAACGGTAATATTATTACCGAAAATTGATTTTGAAGAAGATGATGAATCGCCACTTATTTTACCTACATCAATTGAGCCCTCAGACCAGAAACCGATATTTGACAAATAATTATCTTCAAGATTTAACATTTTAGAAGAAGCTACCAACTTTACGATATTTCTTATCTCTTTATTATTTCCATTATATGCAAGTTGTAGATTTTGATTAGAAAGATTTTTTTCTTTCATTCTTATATATCCCATTCGTGAATGAATTGTTTGAACAGTATTAAGTGTATTATTAAATATTCCGTTTATTTGACCATCAATAATAGCAAGAGAATCATTATCTAAAAAAGGACTTGTATATGTGTTACAAGTTGAGGCACTTCCAGTTACTGTTAGATTCCAAGTTTCACTACCACTTGATGTTTCAGACAAAGTCCAACTATAATCACCAAATGTTCCTGTTTTTCCTGAACCAATCTCTCCAGAAGCAACACCATCAATAACATTAGTGTATGTTTCACATGCAAGTGTAGAAGAGGAATGAATGCCAAAATTTGTTGAAGTCCCATTTTCAACATTTGTAAGAAGCAACTGCCCATAATCGCTGGTACTATTTATTATGATGTTATAATTTGTTGAAAAACGCTCTAATCTTAGAGGATCATCTCCATTTTTCCCCTGACTATTATTTAGTGTTGCCATTGTTCCAGCAAAGTTCGAAAGATCTATCCCACTACTGGTAATAGTTCCTGTATTAGTGAATGTAGTGATTGTAGCAGTATTTACGATTCCCGTACCACCTGGTGCAGATATTGTTCCACTATTTGTAAATGTTGTTATGGTGGCTGAGCTCTGATTTAGAACTGCAGCATTACCTTCAGTAGCAGTTATTGTACCGGTATTTGTTAAAGTTGTAATTGTTTTCTGATTTCGTATTGTAAAAAACGTCCCACTTATAGTTCCAGCGTTTGATATTAAGTCAAAAGATTTACCAGCAACTGTGTTAGCTATAACAATACCGCCGTTAGTTGATATTAATGATCCTGATGAAGTAATAGTCAATGATGAGTTTGTACCGCTATTCGTCAAACTCATATTAGCAGAAGAAACAGTTGCGCTTAAAGTTATGTCTGCATTTGATCCTGTAATTGAAAAAGCACTTGAACAATCAGAAGAAATTGTTGTAGTACCAGATACATCGTCACAAGCATATGATACTTTGGAGAATGTAGAAATTAATAAGATTAAAATTATAGCACTTAAAATTGAAATAATTTTACTTGTATAAAAGTTTTTTCTTACCATGCCGCCGTTTAACAAGCGGATATATTCTATATAAAAGTTAAAAAACTATTAAAAAAAAATAGTATTAAAAAGTTAATCAAATACTACTTATTTTCTTCATTATCAGGTCTTGTAAGTTCTTCGAGTTTACGCATTTCCTCTTCCATTTTAATCTTTTCTTGCTCTTCACGTTTTCTTTTGCGTTCCTCAGCTTTCATTTTAAGCTTTAGTTCTTTTTGCATTTTGCGGTCTCCCGCTTTAGATTTGTGATTAAAGTGAATGCCCATATAAACCTGGCAACTATATACTAAATATTATGAAATATTTCTAGACTCTAATTTGCTAATTTCTAGCTAACCAAACAATTACAACAAAGACAAATATAGCAATTGCTTGAAATAATACTCTTAACCGCATTAGTTTATTACTATGATTTTTGTTAAGCTTTCCATTTACTGCCATGGCAATAACGCCAACAACAACAACTGCTAGAGTTGCTGCCATGAACAAGACAAGTATTATTTGCATTGTGCTCATAATAATATCTATATAAAACTTTTATTCTATGAAACAAGATATCTTAAACAAAGTGTTTGATTATGGTTGATATTTTAAAGGGTCCGTCAATTACTAAACATCAAAATCCAAAAAAATTGATGATTATGCTTCATGGTTATGGAGATAACGCTACTAATTTCATTCAAATTGCAAATTTAATTGATCAAGATGATTTTGGGATGAAATATGTTGCTTTAAATGCACCAGATACAATTCAAGATTATCCTATGGGGTATGAATGGTTTCAATTATATCTCAATGGCACTCATATTTCTAATGCTGGTGTAAAAGAATATGATGTAGTCAAAAAGAAAATATCTGAGAATGTTGAAAAAATTTATAACTCTATTTCTCTTTTATTAGAAAATTTAAATTTAAAAATGACCGATTGTTTTGTTATGGGTTTTTCTCAAGGAGGTATGATGGCTTTTGAACTTGGGCAAATACTTCAAAATCAGTTAGCAGGCTTAGCAATTATATCTTCAAGAATTATATCAAAAGTGCATAAGCCTAATAAAGCATTTTTAAAAACACCAATTTTTATTTCTCATGGTGGTCAAGATGCTGTTTTGCCTATTTACAATTACAACGAGTCACTTGAAGTCTTAAAAAAGTATAACTACAATTATGAAAATTATCTTATTAAAAGTGACGAGCATACAATGTCACAAGAAACAATAACTTTTTTCCAAAATTTTGTTAAAAAAAATATTTAAAGTAATCGAATCTTAATATTATATTACTATCTGAATATTATGACTTGGGTGAGTAGAAAATAAAATGAGTACCGCAGAAAATCCAGCTTTGGTTCTTAATGCTGATTTTCGGCCGCTATCTTATTACCCACTTTCTTTATGTTCATGGCAAGACGCCATCAAAGCTGTTTTTCTTGAAAGAGTTTCAGTAATCGAAAATTACGAGCATGAAGTTCATTCTCCAAATCTTACTTTTAAGTTACCAAGTGTAATAGCTTTAAAAGATTATGTAACTCCGCAACGAAGACCTGCTTTTACACGTTTTAACGTTTTTTTGAGAGATAATTTTACTTGTCAGTACTGTACCAATCGTTTTCCTGCAAATGAACTAACATTTGACCATTTAGTTCCTAAATGTCTGAATGGAAAAACTACTTGGGAAAATGTTGTCTCTGCATGCACGTCCTGTAATTTAAAAAAAGGAAGAAAACTTATACAGAATACAGATATGAAACTTTTTAAAAAACCTCTTCGACCATCGTCAATTCAATTACAAAATAATGGTAGGAATTTCCCTCCTAATTTTTTGCATGAGACTTGGAGAGACTATTTATACTGGGATACTGAATTAGAAAATTAAATTTTTTTTGATATAGCGATTGCCGTCTTACATCCAAGCTCTATTACTTTTGACATAATTTTATATCCTGGTGCACTTTCCGCATCATGTTCTATTCCAATATCATGATGTTCAAGTTCATCATCTCGGAATTTGGAAATTGTTTTTTTTAAATCTTTATGGTCATCTCCTAAGAGCTCCAATTGTTCTTGGTAATGTTCACCGATCACTTTTTCAACAGCAACAGTACATGCCATGGCAGCTTTTTCACCCATTAAGGCAGTGGATGCTCCAAGCGCGTATCCCGCAACATTCCACAAAGGAAGTAGAGCCGTTGGCCTAACACGATGTTCTAATATTAATTCATTAAATTTATCAATATGCTCTTTTTCTTGATCAGCCATATGTTGAATAGTTTTGCCAAGCTTTGAGCTTTTTCCAAAAATTGCTATTTGCCCATCATATATTTTAGTTGCACCATATTCACCAGCATGATCGACTCTTATAATTTCTTCTAAAATCTCCCTATGAGTAGTTCTATTTGAGGAGGATTTTTTTTTATATGTTTTTTTCTTTATTAAAGCCATAGTATTTAAATAAATAAATAGCATTTAAAATAAAAATAACTAGTAAAACAAGCGTATTAATTGAAGCAGCAGAAATTCCAAAAAAACTCCAAATAACTTCATCACAACTAATTACCTGCTTTGATAATATCTGCGCTTTTAGGTCTTCAGCACTCCCACTGTTTGTTAGCACAGCTGAACAACCTGCAGGCCCTTTAAAAATTTTATTCTCAACTCCAACGTGCCATATAGAATAAAAAAGACCGTAAACTGATGCAAACTGTATTACTAAATAGAGCCAAATTTTATTAAAATTTTTGAATAAAAATAACAGAATTAAGCATATTAAAATTAAATAATATGGATATCTTTGTTTTAAACATAATTCACATGGTTGAAGATTAAAAAAATATTCTGCAATTAATGCTGATGATATTGAGATTAATGAAATTAAAAATAAAAGCGCGTTCCAATTACGAATTATCATAAAAATCTAATTATAAAAACACTTCCAACAAGTAAAATAAAAAATACAATAGTTAAAATATTGAAATATTTGTCAATAATTAATCTGATTCTTTCACCAAAAAAATATAACAGTAATGCTATAAGATAAAATCTTGATCCTCGACCAATAATTGAAACAATAATAAATAAAAAAAAATATTTAATCCAAATACGCCGCTTGCAATTGTAATAAACTTATATGGAAAAGGGGTTATGCCAGCACCTAAAACAATCAAAATACCATATTCTTTGTAGTAATTTTCAAAAATACTAAAAGAATTTTCCAAATGATAAAATTCAACAATGTAAATGCCCAATGAATTATAAAAAAAATACCCAATAGTATAACCAGCTACTCCTCCAATTACAGATGAGAAGGTGCATATAAATGCGTAAAAAAAGGCCTTGAGCTTATTAGCTAAAGCCATGGGTATCAGCAGTAGATCTGGTGGAATTGGGAAAAATGAACTTTCAGCAAATGATATCAAACATAAGTACCATTTCGCATTTTTATGTTTAGCTTTTGTAAGAGTCCAGTTATAAAGTTTGTTAAGAAAATTCATTTATTTTTTTTACCTTAGTATCTCTTTTGTTTATACTAAATGTAAACTTAAATCTAAAAATTTATTTTCACCTATTATGAATAACCTAATATCTAGAGAATTAAATACTTCATTTATTGCAACATTCTCTCAAGGTATATTTGCTACACTTACATTTAGTACTTTCTTAGTTCATGCTCCAATTTTATTTAATCTTATAGAGATGACTGAATCAGACTATTCATATGGGTTTGTTTTATTTGGTATTTTTACGGTTATAACTAACCAATTAACAACAAGATATTTGTTACCAAAAATTGGAAGTACCAACTGTTTAATTGTAGCAAGATTGATGTATTCTTTTATACCATTCTTAATATTTTATTTTTCAACATATCAAACATATATTTTACTATCAATTATTTGGGGTATTGCGATAGGTATTCAAGCTCCAAATATATTCACCCAAGTTGCCATTATTGAACAAAACACAAATAGAATTTTAAACCCAATTTTTAAATCATCTTTTAGTATTGGCTTTATAATTGGTGGTGGCATAAGCAGTATATGTGTTGGTATAAATATACCACCAATATTAACTACTTTTCTTATTGGGTGTTTTGTATTTAGCTCAACAATTACAATGTTTTTTTTTGGATTGAAAAAAAAATATGACATTAAAAATAATAAACCTGCATTTATATTTCCTAGTTTTAAAATAATCATATTTGCCTCTATAAATATGCTTATCTTTGCAACCATGGGAATCATTATTCAATGGTCTCCACTGTGGTTAGTAAAAGATCTTTACGCACCTTTGTATATGGTGGGATCTATAGTTATATTTTTTAATATTGGTGAAATTATAAGTAATTTTTTTGGTTCTAAATTAATTAATTTGTTTAATGAAAAAATTGTCGGACCTTACTTTGCAATGTTTGGTTCAATAATTTTATTTCTCAGCCTTCTATCTCAAAATATTTATGTAATTTATATATCAATTATTCTTTTTGGATTTCTAATTTCTAATGTCATGCCAATTATTTATAGACAATCTGTTCGACATTCACCACATCCTATACCTGTAACAATTTCTCACGTGTCTAGTATTGCATTTACAGGTGTCATCTTTGGACCTGCAATTGTTGGTTTCTCTGCAGAAACTTATGGATTAACTTTTAATATGTATATGCTTGGATTAATTATGTTTCTAATATCGTTAATAATGCTTTTAGTTATGAATAATGAAAAAATGGTAGGAGTAGAGGGAATCGAACCCACACCACCGAAGTGACCGGATTTTGAATCCGGCGCGTCTACCAGTTCCGCCATACTCCCAGTTTATTTTTCGCAGTAATAATAGGTTTTTAATCTTAAGTCTATGAGCATATTTTAAGAAACTATATTAATAGGACGTCGTGAAAGCGTTGCAAAGGATGCGCAAAAGGTAGTATCGAATTAGAATGGTTTGATATTGTTAAACTTAAAAATAACCTAATATTATATTACTAAATTACTATGTGATTCTAATATTTTATTTCATTTTAATTAATATAAAATTAATTTTCATGACTGACTCAACCTTACAGAAATCTTTTTTGATTACCTGTTCCCAAGGTTTTTTGTTTATGTTTCTAGTTTCGATGTGGTTTGTATATACACCAGTTTTATTTGACTATATTAATATCACTAAAACCCAATACGGATTTACTGGAGTTATATTTGGTGTTGCCAATATTTTAACAAATCAAATTGCAACTAGATTTCTCATTCCAAAAATAGGTACTACAAATGCTCTAGTTTTATCTAGAAGTATGTTTGCATTAATACCTTTTTTAATTTTCTTTTTTTCTAATTTACAATTACTTTTTTTATTTTCTTTATTTTGGGGTATGGCAATAGGTATTCAATCACCTAGTATGTTTACACAAATTGCTATATTGGAAGAAAAAACTAATAAAATTTTAAATCCTATTTTTAAAGCTTCTATTGGATTAGGAACATTACTCGGAGCAGTATTTTCTAGTTGGTGTTTAGCTTTTGATTTTAATCCCACATTAGTGTTTTTGGGAGTAGGCATTCTAATAATTTTCTCTATTTTAGCTGTCATCACTTTTGGGTTACCAAGAAGCTTTGACTATATAAATGAATCTCCCAATTTTGCTCTACCCAGTAGAAAAGTTTTTCTTTTTGCCGTCAATTTGATGATTTGGTATGCGATTATTGGCATTATCCTAAATTGGTCATCAGTATGGTTAGTTGAGGATTTGTTGGCATCAATTTACTTGGCAGGTTTTATTGTAATTTTTTTTCAGTTCGGAGAAATAAGTGGAAATTTAGCTGGAGGTAAACTTTTAAAAAAATATAGTGATAAACTAGTAGGCCCCTATTTTTCAATTATTGGTGCAACAATATTATTTCTAAGTATTATTAATATGAATATTTATTTAATATTTTTTTCTGTAATGGTATTTGGTTTTTTAACCTCTAATATTATTCCTATTGTTTATAGACGAGTAGTTAAAGTTTCAAATGAACCAGTTCCAATAATAATTTCTCATATCTCTAGTATATCTTTTGCAGGGATAATTTTTGGGCCAGCATTAACTGGATTTTCTGCAGATTTATTTGGCTTAACTTTTAATATGTATGCTTTATGTGTTGCAGTTTTATTATTATCAATAAACCTAATTATTATTATGAATCTCTACGCTATAAAGGAATCTTAATCTTTTGCGTCTAACTTGAACTTGTAACGACACTTTTGTTTTGTATTTATGTCTTCGAATGTACGCCATATTTCTCACTTTCTGAAAGTGCAAAGCATCGTATGAGCGTCCTAAAAGTAATTTGATTGTTGAGAGTGTTTAATTAACGGCTGTAAACATAGAATTAATCATGCCCACAGTTCCGCCATACTCACATTTAAATATCAAAGTGTTACTCGATTTTAAGATTTAAGTCTATAAAGTTGTAAGTCATTTTTAGAAACATATGGAAACAAAAATGTACATGCATCTTTTTTTACTTTTATTAACTTTTTAGGTTTATAATTATTTATGTTTTTAAAAGATGGTATAAGTTTTAGAAATTCTAATTACATTGATTTAATTAATGAAAATTTCTCTAAAAAAGATAAACACATAATTCAATCTATAAATGTTTGGGGATCTGGTAATCATAAGCACAACAGGAAAAATTATAACTCAAATACTTATCATATAGATATTTTTTTTGAGTTATTTGGTAGAAATAATTTTGTAGGCAATTTTCTTGAAATTGGTTGTGGAGAAGGTATTGATCTTAGAAATAGAATTTTAAAAATTAATAATCTTTTAAATATTTATGCTGTTGATATAGGTCAAAATTTACATAGTTTATCAAGAGAAGTAGATTTAAAAAATGTTAAATTTTTAAGATGTGATTGCACTAATTTACCATTTAAAAATAAAGTTTTTAATACAATTTACAGTTGGGGAGTCTTTCATCACACAACTAATTTCAACCTAGCATTAAAAGAAGCAATTAGATTATTAAAAAAAGATGGGACTTTGTTTTTCTATACATATAAAAAACAAAGAAATTTAATTAAATTTTACGGCACTATAATCGAAAAACTTTTAATGAAAGTTTTAAAAAATTTTAATTTACAAATCTCAAGATTCCTATGTTACTTGATTTCTATTTTAGTTTTATTTTTATTTTCATATCCTGCCCAAATTTTAAAAAAATTAAATATTTCTTCGTATAAAAAAATACCTTATCATTGGGGTACAGTTCCTTCAGACATATATTTATCTGTTGTAGATCGCTTACTTGCGCCAATAAATATAAGACATTCAAAAAAACAAATGGAAAATTTATTAGATGGTTTAAATTTATCTTTTTATTCAGTTATTGAAAGAAATGAGGGACTTTTTATAAAAATAGTAAAATAATATTATATTAGATATTTAAAGTTTTAAATTATCTCTTTTTTCAAATAAAAGTATTATTAAAGTATAATAAAAACTTAATGATTTTTATTATTATTTTCTTTTTAAATTAAATTTAGATTTAACCGTTGTATACTCGCTGTATCCCATTCTAGCTATATATTTCATCGATGCACTATCCACTCTACCATTCTTAATAAATTTATTATTTATAAAAATCCCAATTACTTCACCAATAATCATTGTAGAAATTTTTTTTGAATTTGATTTTAGCTTAATAGTTTTAACTAACTTACATTCTAAATTTACAGGGCTTTCTCTAACAGAAGGTGCTTTAACAAGTTTTGATTTTTTTTTTTTTAAATTTGAGAAAAAAAACTCATCTTCATCTGGTTTAAAATCTCCAGAAGTTTTGTTCATTTTATTACGTGTTGCTAATGTTGCAAAATTTACTACAAACTCCTTTGTTGTTAAAATATTTGTTAATGAATCTTTATATTTGCCATGGATTGAGCTACCATTTGAACAAAACATAATTTGTGGTGGCTCATCAGCTACTGCATTAAAATATGAATAAGGTGCTAAGTTGGCAACTCCCCTTTTATTAATCGATGATATCCATCCAATTGGTCTTGGAAAGACTAAGGATTTAAATGGATCTATTTTAAAGGGTACTCCTTTTTTAGGTTCATAAAACATAATAAAATTTAGGAATAAAAATTTGCATATGCTTTTATTTTTTCTAACATTGAATAAACCCCATTTCTTCTTCCTGGGGTCAATAATGTATTAAGTTCTAAAATATTTAACATATCGAAATCAGAATTTTTAATTTCAGAAGGGTTTCTATCACCATAAATATCACATAGAATAGTTACCATACCTTTTGATATAAAAGCATCAGAGTCGTAGTAAAATGAAAGTTTATTATCATTCAATTCTGGCACTAACCAAACCTGTGCCTGACAACCAGATACTTTAAAGGAATCATTTCTATATTCTTCAGGGAAATTTTTTGCATTTTTTGCTTGATCAATTAAAAACTTATACTTATCCATTCCATCATCAAATAAATTTAGACTTTCTTTGTAGTAATATATTTTTTCTTCTATGGTTTTCATGACATATATTTTCTCAACACTTTAGCAGAATCTTCTGGCAATACATCCATAATAAAAACTCCAGCCATTGATTCTGAACCTGCTAGAACTTTTGGTTTATCTCCGTGTCGTAAAGGAGGATAGAATTCTACGTGAAAATGAAAATTATTGTCACTTAGTTCAGGGGATGCATGAAGTCCCATTATGTATGGACATCTTTTATCGAGAAAATTATCATACCCTTTTACAATCTTCTGAATACATTTTGAAAAATCTTCTATTTGACTATCATTAAATTTCCAAGGACCTTCTATTTGCTTTTTTGGTATTATCCATATTTCATAAGCATATCTAGCGAAAGGTGGAACTGCCGCAATAAAATTATCATTTTGATACACATAATATTTCTCTTCTAATTGTTTCATAATGTTAATTAAAAAGTTCTCTTTTTTAAATGCCCTTATTTCTTTTTCAATTGCAGGAGGGATAAAAGGATAGGCATAAATTTGACCATGTGGATGATGAAGAGTAACACCACATTCTTCCCCTCTATTTTCAAAAGGTAGAACATATTTAACATCAGGTTTTTTTTGTAACTCTTTATATCTATCAATCCAAACTTTAGTTAATAATTCTATTCGCTCCAAAGGCATTTCAGAAATAGTATCAAGATGTGCTGGAGAATAAACAACTACTTCACACTCTCCTTTTGAAGGTTTACTTAAAATTTTTTCTAAAAATATATTTTCTCCATTTGGATTAAAGCTAGCCCAACGATTTGGAAAGACTGCAACTTCGAAGTTTGAAAATGGTATTTCTGTTGGATAATTTAAATTTGCCCCTGGACAAAGTGGACAATATTCTTTTGGCGGAAATGAAGTTCTATTTTTTCTTCCTGCTGAGTAGGTAACCCATTCTTCTCTTGAAGGGTTCCATCTCATATGAGGTTTAGGAATTTCTGTTATCTCAAGTTCTTGGCTTGGGGACTCTTTATGTTCCTTATAGCCATAAAGATAAAGTTCTTTTTTATCATTTCTTATAAAAATTCTTTTATGTATTTGATTCATAAATTTTTTCTTCCCATTTAATTGAAGAATTAATAATTTCACTTAGATCATTATATTTTGGCCTCCAATCAATATGTTTTAATATTTTTGATGTATTTGCAATCAATTGTTCAACATCCCCATCTCTTCTATTTGAAAATTTGTAATCAATTTTATCTCCTGAAATTTTATTTGCAGTATTTATAACATCTAAAACACTAAAACCATTTCCATAGCCACAATTAAATAAGTTAGATTCTGAATTTTCTAATAAATATTTTGCAACTTCTAAGTGGATATCAGCAAGGTCAGAGACATGAATATAGTCTCTAATAGCTGTTCCATCAGCAGTATTATAATCATTGCCAAATATTTCAATATGATCCCTCTTACCTACAACTACCTCAGATAAAATTTTTATTAAATGTGTTGATCTTTTAGATATTTGACCTGATCTTAATTTTTTATCAGCACCAGCAACATTAAAGTATCGCAATATTATAAATTTGTAGTCATGCTTATTTTTAAATAAAAAATTTTCTGTTTTTATTTTAGACTCAGCATATGGATTTTGAGGATTTAAATTTGTATTTTCATCTATTAATTTATTTTCACTTACCGATCCGTATGCAGCAGCTGTTGAAGAAAATACTATTTTATTTAATCCATTATTTTTACAAGTTTCAAATAGTTTAGTTGCATTTTCAGTATTATTATCAAAATATTTCTGCGGATATTTAACAGATTCCTCAACTTGAATAAAACCAGCAAAGTGCATTAATAAATCAAAGCTATTAGATTTTATAAGCTCAGAAATTACTTCTTCATCATTAATATTACATTTTGTAAAAAATGCATTTTTAGGAACAAGACTTTCGTTTCCAGTAGATAAATCATCAATAATATGAACACTATGACCAGAATCTAGAAGAGAAAGAGCGGCATGACTTCCGATATAACCAGCTCCACCTGATAAAAGAACATTCATTTGTTTTATAATAAATCATTATTATACTATTTGAAAATATATTAACAAAAATACTTTCATCATCAACAATATGTGTTAAACGTTATTTATGGAATTAATAGATACCCATCAGCATTTAATGTATCGGGACCAAGTAGGATATAGTTGGGCAAATGAATTTCCTCCTATAGATAAGGGAAATTTTACATTAGAGGATTATAAAGAACTAACTAAAGAGTTTAAAATCAAAGGAACAATATTCATGGAAACAGGAGTAGATGACTCTGATTATAAAAAAGAAACAAAATTTATAAAATCTATTATGGATCAACCTGATAGTAATATGAAGGGTTTAATTGTTTCAATAAGACCAGAAGAGGAAAATGGTTTTGATCAATGGTTGGAGGAAACTATT
Source organism: uncultured Alphaproteobacteria bacterium (assembly GCA_902622475.1). GTDB lineage: Bacteria > Pseudomonadota > Alphaproteobacteria > HIMB59 > CACPNW01. The sequence goes on from CACNPW010000009.1 coordinate 31,194, forward strand.
GATATGAACGCAGTTGGATATAGAAGAATTTTTCATGTTATGCCTGATGAATTTTCCCAAAATACGGTATTAAGAAATAATGTAAAAAAAATTGGTTCAGTTGGAAAACCCTTTGATATTTGTTTTCTTCCAACACAGCTAAAAATTGCAAAAGAATTTGCAAAGGAATGTGATCAGATGGATTTAGTATTGAATCATTGTGGGGTTCCGCCTATTGCATCTGGAGAGATCGATGAATGGGGTAAAGATATTAAATCTCTTTCTGAACTTCCAAATGTTACTTGTAAATTATCAGGTTTAATGGCCTATTGTGCACCTGGCACTTCTTCTTATGAAACAATAAAGCCATACGTAGATCATTCTTTAGAATGTTTTGGTCCCGATAGAATGGTTTGGGGCAGCGATTATCCAGTAGTCAATGCTGGTAAAGGTATTCAAGAGTGGATTAAAGTTACACATACCATTTTAGGTAATCTTTCAGATGATGAGGCAAAGAAAATTGCAAGTTCTAATGCCGAAAGAATCTATAAAATTTAATTATAATTTTTTTGCAGTAGCAACCAACATTTTTATTTTATTTTTAACAATATCTATTGGTACATGACCAAATCCGCACTCACTGGTTAATAATATTTTTTCTTTTGGAAAATATTCTAGTGCAGGTTGTATAGCTTTTATAATATCTTCTTCTGTTTCTGTACTATCAATTCGTTGATCAATTACTCCAAGAGATACTTTTCCATTAAATTTCCAATCATTGAAAACATCCAACATTTTATAATGTAAGCTACAGTGCTCTAAATGTATTTCATCAACTTTTAAAATTTTAAATGATTCAATCATATCTGTATATTTTCCAAAAAAACCTCTTTTCCTGTGAGCATTTCCACCACATACATGCAAATTAAAATCCACATTAGGAAATTTTTCAATAATTCCGTTTAGTATTTCAGCAGCCCATTTCGTTTCATTTACATTTTCTGTCCAAACTGGTTCATCAAATTGAATATAATCACAGCCTTCATTAACAACTTCTTCTAGTTCTTGGGTCAATGCGTTCGCATAAGCTTTTGCCAGAGCAATGTCATCAGGATATAAATCAGGTCTCTGATTAACACTAAACCTTGCTAACATATGAGGCCCTGTAATTGTCTGTTTTACTCTAACGTTAGAGGGTGTATTATCTCTCGCTACTCTCCATTTTTTTGCTAAACTAGTACTTAGGTTTTTAATTTCATCTTTTACAACTGCACACTCAATTCCAAAACCTTTTGTTCCATGAGTCTTACTTAAATCTACACCTTTCATTGAACCACCAAGTGTAAAGTTTTTTCGAATTTTATTTATTGCATCTACTCCATCCAATCGTAATTGGTAAAACCAATACATATTTTCTCTGTATCCTTCACCATCAGTAATAATATCAAGTCCAAGATCAGACTGTTCTTTAACTGCCCATTTAATCATTTCAAAAGACTCTTCTTCTGAAACACTCGGTTTACGAAGTGTATCTTTTTGTACTTCTTTCCTTGGGTAACTTCCCGTGACTGTTGTTATGTAACTCATATATCAATTACTTTCTCTCACATCTTGTATAAGACATTTAACACCTTCTTCAAAGGATCTTGGATTAAAATCAATTTCTTTCCGAATTCTTTCGTCATTTTGATCATCAATTAATGGTGTTGATTTTACATTTTCATCAAAATAGATTTCAGCATCTGGGATTATTTTTTTAACTGTTGCTTCTAATTGCGAACCATCTAAAGTTTCTGCACCTGTATTAAAGCAAGAATAGTTTAAAGTTTCTTTTAAAGCTAAACGAACAAGTTGCTCTGCACAATCTTCTACATAGATCCAATTATCTCTATTTTTTTTTGAAAATGGTAAATGAGCTGCTTGTCCCATAGCGGGTTTAGCTGCAAAATCTTCAGCCCAGTTTATTGCAGTATTCTGCCTACCATAACCAAAGACAACTGATGGTCTAGTATAGGCAATACTACATCCATGTTTTTTGATATATTTTTCAGCCATAAATTCATTAAGTAGTTTCATCACACCATATGTATAAAAGTGATTATTAATGCCAGAGTAATCCTCTTCTGTTACAGCTCTATTTCCAAAGAATTCTTGATGAGCACCGTAAACGGTTTCGCTACTTGCAAATACTAATCGTCTAATTTTATACTTTACAATCATTTCAAATATTGAAGTAGTTCCAACGATATTTATTTTACTTGCTAGTAATGGATTTTCTTCACATATAGTTCCAATTCCATATGCTAAATTAATGACTGAATCTATTTTGTTATTTTGAAAAATGCTTTCAATTTCTTTATATTTGGTGATATCTAATTTTTGATATTTTACTTTGTCTTTATTTTTCCCAATTTTTAATATGTTACTTTCTAATTTGTCTTTATTTTTTACAATATCTAGATCTGTTACTAAAACATCAATATCTTTTTTTAGTAATTGCAAAACAACATTAGATCCAATAAATCCTAAACCACCTGTAACTAAAACAGTCATTAATTATTCCATAAAAAAAATTTGATCCATCATAACCCAGGATTCATTGTCATCATTGTTAGGGAAAGGATTAAAGCAATCTATCATTAGTTTAGTCCATTTATCTACAATTGGTATTTGTTGCATCTTTCCCATATCACCATCAAAATCATTTCCTGTATATTCAAGATATCCAAACATAAAATCTTCTTTTAAGAAAATACTATAATTTTGAACATTAATTTTTTTTAACTCTTCTAAAACTTCAGGCCAAACATTTGCATGATTGTCAATATAATATTGTCTTTTCTCATCTTTCAACCTGACAGCCATTCCATATCTTTGTATAGTCATATACCCCCCTTAATTTTTTAAACTAACTTAACACAGAACTGATAATGAAATGAAATAAAATCATTAGTTATTCATTATTTTTTCTGATCTAAATTTTTATAACTATATGATTCGTTGCTTTTTTAAAAAATTTAGTTACAAATATTTCCTATGGAAAAAATTACTACTGAAGATATAGCAAATTTAAATACTGTTTGGGAACTTCCAAAAAATAGAAAACCAATTGTAATCATTGGTGCAGGTGGAATAGTAAGTGACGCTCATTTGCCAGCATATAAAAAAGCAAACTTTCCTGTAAAAGGGATTTACGATCCTGATGTAGAAAAAGCAAAAAAATGTGCTGAAAATTTTTCAATAGACAAAATTTATTCTACTGAGGAAGAAGCTCTCGCAGAAAAAGATGTAGTTTTTGATATAGCAGTACCACCCCAAGTTCTTTTAGGTATTGTTCAAAAGATACCCGCTAATTCTATTTGTCAATTACAAAAACCAATGGGTAATAGTATGACTCAAGCAAAAAGAATTAAAGAAATCATTAAGGAAAAAAATATTATTGCATGTGTTAATCTACAATTGAAATTTAGTCCCATGATGATTGCTTTAAGAGAAGCAATAGATAAAAAAATGTTAGGTAAGTTAACAGAATTGGAGATAAGTTTAAGTGTAGGTACTCCTTGGCATCTTTGGCCTTTTTTAGAAACACTAGATAATGTGGAAGTTCCACTTCACTCTATTCATTATTTAGATTGGATACGATCAGTTCTTGGGAATCCAACAAGTGTACACTGCAAATCAGTAAAACATCCTAATCTACCAAACTTAGCCGATGCTAGATCAAGTATAATTCTTCAATATGAGGATGATATCAGATGTTGTTTATCTATAAATCATACTCATGATAATTCTTCCCATGGTATGAAACACTCACATGCCTATGCAAGGGTGGAGGGTTTAGATGGTGCAGCGTATATAAAATTTGGATTACTGCTTAATTATCCAAACGGTGAACCGGAAGAGATTGAAATTTCTACAAAAGGTAATGAATGGACTAAAGTAAGGAATGTAGGTACTTGGTTTCCCGACGCATTTATAGGCACTATGTCAAGTTTACAAAGATATGCTTCAGGAGAAGAAGCCGAACTAACTCATTCTGTTGATAATGCTTATAATACAATGGCTTTAGTTTATGCTTGTCTTGAGTCTAATTCTCAACCCGGGACAATAGTTCATTATTAGTAAAAAATTTCCCTAAAGTTATTGTATTTTTTTCAAATAATTGCATCATGGATGTATTAATTAACTAAATTATGGAGGAATGATGTTAAGATTATTTTTATCATTGATTCTTGCCGTATCTTTCTTTGGCTCATTTTCAGCAAAAGCAGAAACTGAGTTATGGGGAGATTATTCCGGTGTAACTCTAAGAGTTAAACTTATCGGCGGAGGTCAATACGAAGGCTTATACAACGAAGTAATTCCATGGTGGGAAGAAAACACTGGTGGAAAAATTGAAATCGTGACACAAAAAAATCACTTTGAGTTAGACAAAGAGATTAAGAAAGATATTGCTTCAGGCAACTTAGATTTTTGTGTTGCATCAAACCACACAAGTTTTGCATCTCAATATGGCAATATATACACAGACTTAAATAATATTATGCCTGCATCTGTTTTAGCAGATTACACGCCATTAATATTAGAGCACTCTACTGTTGATGGAAGATTGGTACAAATGCCAAGACACAGTGATGTGAGTAATTTATATTATCAAAAAAGTTTATATGAAGATGCTGATAATAAAGCTAACTTTAAAGCAAAGTATGGCTATGATTTAACACCACCTGAAACTTGGGATCAAGTTAAGGATCAGGCTATCTTTTTCTCAAACCCACCTGATTTCTACGGAACTCAATATGTTGGTAAAGAAGAAGCGATAGCAGGCAGATTCTATGAGCTAGTAATTGCAAACGGTGGAGCATTATTTGACGAAGATTATCGTCCAATATTTAATTCTCCAGCAGGTGTTGAAGCTCTTCAATGGTTCATTGATTTGTATAATGCAAAAGCAGTTCCTGATGGCGTTTTAAACTATCTTTGGGATGACACCGGATTAGGTTTTGCAAGTGGAACAATTGCTATGAATCTTGACTGGGCAGGATGGGCAGGTTTCTTTAATGATCCAGAAAACTCAAAAGTTGCTGGAGATATTGGACTTGTACGTGCCCCAATGGGTTCTGGTGGTTTAAGAACTGGTTGGTCAGGATCACACTCTTTCTCAATGACAGAGTCATGTCCGGATAAAGAAGCAGCTGCATCTTTCTTATGGGCTTTGACTAGTAATAAAGCACAAATGATTGAAGCAAGAGGTGGACTATCACCAACTCGTCCAGCTATTTGGGATGCGATCATTGCTGAAAAGAAAGCTGAAGGTGATGAGTTTATGTTGATGGTATTTGAAACTTTCAAAATGTCATTAGCTGAAGATGCATTCACTCCACCACTAATTCCTGAGTGGATTGAATTTACTAACGTTCTATATCCAGAACTTCAAGCTGCAATTCTTGGGGACAAATCTCCTGAAGATGCGCTAGCTACTGCTTCTAAGAAAGCAACTGAAATTATGGAAGACGCTGGTTACTTCTAACATTTACTAAAATACCTAGCTCTATAAAGTAGAGCTAGGTTTCTAAATCTATCATGAGAAAATTTCTAAATGGTCCATGGGTTTTACTAATGCCCACTTTAATAATACTTACATGTATTGTTCTGTTGCCTTTGCTTTTATCCTTATGGACAAGTTTTACACCTTTTAAGTTAACAAAACCCGATACTCTTTATCGCTTTGTTGGATTTAGAAATTATGAAAGATTAATTGGGGATATAGATTTTTGGATTGCTTTTGGAAGAACAGTCTTATTTTTAGCTATTGCTCTTAATTTAGAACTAGTCTTTGGTCTTGGAATAGCACTTTTAATAAATAAAATTACCTACGGACAGAGAACATTGAGAACACTAATGATGTTTCCAATGATGTTTTCTCCAATTCTAGTTGGATTTCAATGGAAGTATATTTTTAATGACAATATTGGTTTGATGAACAATTTCTTGAGAGAGTTTGGAGTCATACAACCGATACCTTGGCTTGTTGATGGCATTTTAGCAAACGTTTCAATAATGGCTGCTGAAATATGGTCGAGCACATCAGTATTTGCGATTTTATTATTAGCAGGTTTATTAGGCATACCTAAAGATCCCATTGAGGCTGCCAAAGTTGATGGATGCAATTCATGGCAAGTGTTTAAAAATATTACTCTACCTTTTTTGATGCCTTTTGTATTTATTGCGATGACGATCAGATCATTAGATGTAGCAAGAGCTTATGATATTGTTCAGATGATGACTGGAGGAGGCCCAGCTAAAAGAACAGAATTACTGTGGACTTTAATTTCAAGAACTGGATACGTGGATGCTAAGATGGGAATGGCTAATGCAATGTCGTATATTTCAATTTTTCTTTCGATTGCCTTTACTTTTTTCTTTTTTTATAAATTAGTAGAGGCAAGGCAGAGGTTAAGTTATGAATAAAAAACAAATCAATAATATTCTAATTTGGTTTTCAGCAATTGTTTTAATAATTCTAATTATGACTCCTGGTTTATGGGTAGTGCTTACAGCATTTAGACCGCAAGTAGATGTTATGGCAAAACCTGCTGTTTGGATACCACGTAATTTAAACTTAATTCAATTTGAAACTATGCTCTTTGGCGGCTC
>CACNPW010000010.1 GCA_902622475.1 uncultured Alphaproteobacteria bacterium
GAACCATTTCAGCATCCATTGGAGCTTCAAAAGAGAAAATTACATCTTCCGTAGTTACAGGTTGTCCATCATGCCAGCTCATACCAGATCTTAGAGTAACATCAATTGTTTGCTCGTTCACCCAATTGAAAGACTCTGCAGCCCATGGTTGAGGAGTTCCGTTAGGACCAATTCTAAGTAATCTGTCCCAAACAATTTCAGTAATCCACGAGTCTGTACCACCTGAAATAAAGAATGGATTAATTGCTTGAATTTCATCTAAACTTTGAGCTACTAAATCATTGTTTCCATTTATTGGTTCAATGTTTAGATACGTCCAGATATTTTTAATACCAAGACCAGCTTGCTCAATAGCACTACCATCCTTAAATTGCGTATTATCATAAGCAAAGTTCAATAATGGATGAACTAAATATGCATTTGCTGCATCATCAGCTAAAAGTTGTTGAGCTTGGTCAACAATTTGTTTCCTAGCATCAGGATCCATAGTTACTCTTTGTTTTTCTGCAAGTTCATCATAAGCAGAACTTACATAACCAATAAAGTTATATCCTTTTTCTGCAGTTGATGAATGAAAAAGATTGTAAGTAAATTCATCAGGATCACTTCTTTCAGGACGACTAACCATCTGCCACATCGTTAAATCCCAAGTATCTTCATCAAGTCTTTTATACCAAACTTGATCAGCCATTTGTGGCCAAGGTACTGCATTTACAGTAATATCTAAGCCTAGCTCATTTAATGTTTGTGCTATTATTAAAGCCGCAGTATGCGGAGCTGGTCCAGCAGCTTGCTCTCTCGCCCAAAGTTTCATACTTCTTACTTCTTCTGCTGATGCAGAACTAACTAAAAAAGGTAAAATCAATGAGGAAATAAGACCTGCAAAAATAGCTATTAGTTTTTTTCGCATAAATACCTCCAAAAAAAATTATAATTAATTGTATGCATATTAGAGTACATACTTAAAGTCTTTTAATGTCAATGTTTGAGTGATTAAAAATCAACGCTAATATTCAATTTAGTATTAGATTTCAATATTTGATTTTCCTATTTTCTTTGGATTTTCAATAAAATCATGCGCTTTGTATGCAACATCAAATCTAAAGGTTTCTATGTTTGGATGAATAATTTTATTTCTTTCCATTAGTTTGTTTACATAATTTCCAATCAATGAAATATTTTTATTGTTTTGAAGAAAAGCTTGTACAATTTTAATATTTATACCTTTTGGGGCATAGCTATAATAATCAAATTTCGGTTTAACTATACTTGATGAAGAATAAGAACAAACAATACCATTATTTTTTATAATTTTTGGAATTAGATTTATATTTTTACCAAAGTCAACTTCTATAACCCTATCAACTAATAGACCTTTAGTGAATTCATTAACAATATTGATAATATCAATTTCAGAAAGTTTTTTATAATTTAAAATTAAATCAGCGCCTAAATTTTTACAGATATTTTTTTTAGCAGCATTGCTAACTGTAGTAATCACTTTCGATCCATTTAATTTTGCAAATTGTATTGCATAATTACTGACTGCTCCAGCTCCACCTGAAATAAATACAAATTTTTCACTATATTTTTTTTCTGAAAAAACTGAATAGTATGCAGTGGCTACTGGCACGCCTAGTATTGAAGATTTTGAAGCGGAGATATTATTTGGTGTAAATATCAATTTATTTTTTTTTAATTTATAATATTGAGCACAAGTTCCATATTGTTGGTTCTTTGAACCTCCGCAAATCCAAAATTTTTTTCCAATTAAATTTTTATACTTAGGATTCCCTACTTCTACTACTTTTCCAGATCCATCTGTATGGGGTATAATAAATTCTTGACTAAGTTTTTTTGATATCCATCCAGATCGTTGCTTAGTGTCAGCAGGATTAACACTTGAATACAAAATTTCCAAAACAACTTCATCTTTTTTGACTTGAGGATCATCAAATGTTCCAGATTTCAAAACTTTTTTTGCTTCTCCAGTTTGCTCATAATAAATTGCTTTCATTTTATAATGATATAAAATAATTTGATCTTTATCAACGATGACAAATTATCATCACTAAAATGATAAATTTCTACTTCATTTAATTTTATAAAGTAGATATAAAATAAATATGGATGAAATACTAAAACAAGTTAATGTAGACAACGCTTGGGATCTTGTCGAAGTTTATTCAAAAATGGCAAGATGGAAACCAGATGATGTTAATAAATCATGTGATGAAATTACCAACAGACTTGATAAGTTTGGAGTCGAATATAAAGTATATAATCCTGAGCTCTACTTAAGCATACCTTATACAGCAAGTGTTAAATTAAGTAGCGGAGATACGCTTCATGCTAAACCACCAGCTTATAGTATAAATTGTGAAGAAGGTATAACTGCTAAATTGCATTATGTTCCAGCCCATTTTAAAAAAGATATAGAAAATCTATTTGATAAATCTCAAGATAAAGAAGCATCAACACCAGATAAAGTAAGAGGAAAAATAATTATTTCTGAAGGTTTTGCTTTTCCAGGTAAAATTCAAGATTTTGAAAAAGCAGGTGCTGTTGGCGTAATAGCTGTAAACCCTGGAGTTGATATACATTGGGGAATTTGCACATCTATATGGGGAATGCCGGAATACGATAATCTAGAAAACAAACCTAATATTCCTGTTGTTGCCGTAAATTTAGATGATGGAAAAAAGCTGATAGAATTATCAAAAAATAATGAAGAGGCTACTCTATTTACCAAGCTTGAGGAAGGATGGTTTAATCAAAAAATACCTGAGGTAACTATTAAAAGTGATAACAACAGCAAAGATTTCATTTTATTACATGGACACTATGATTCTTGGGACGTAGGTGTTGGAGATAATGCAACTGGAGATGCAACAATGCTAGAAATAGCTAGATTGCTTCAAGAGAATAAAAGTAAGCTTAATAGATCAGTAAAAATAGTTTGGTGGCCTGGACATTCTACAGGAAGATATGCGGGCAGTACATGGTATGCAGATAATTTTGGAATTGAACTAAGCAATAATTGTGTAGCACAAATTAATTGTGATTCACCTGGATGTAGGTGGGCTGATACATTTGATCATTTATCGGTAATGACTGAAGCTGAGGACTATGTTCACAAAATTATTAAAGGTGTAGCTAATATCACACCTGTATGTGAAAGACCTCACAGAGCTGGTGATTATTCATTTAATAATATTGGAATTAGTAGCTTTTTTATGTTGAGCTCTACAATGACTCCTGAACTTAGAAAAGAAAAGGGTTATTATGCCGTAGGAGGTTGTGGAGGTAATATAGCATGGCATACGGAAAATGATATATTAGAAATTGCTGATAAAAAGAATTTAGAAAGAGATATTAAAGTTTATGCAGCAAGTATAATTGAACTAAGCACATGCAAATATTTACCTTTCAATTGGCAGGCTTCAGCCAATGAATTTGAAAAAGTTTTAAATAATTATCAAAAAAATTGTGGTGACAATTTTGATTTAAGTGAAGCTATTTCTGCTGCAGATGATTTTAAAAATAAGATTAAAAGTTTTTATGAAAAAATTAATAATGACAGTCTAGATCCTGGAAAAGCTAATGCTATAATTATGAAACTAGCACGAATTTTAGTCCCTCTTAATTATGCTAGAAATCCAAGGTTTTCTCATGACCCTGCTGTACCAATTCCTCAATTACCTGTCTTATCTCTATGTGATGAGTTTGCTGAAGCTCCTAAAGATAAATATGGATTTATAAAAAATCAACTTGTTAGAGGTAGAAATAGGGTTGTGGACGCTTTAAACGAAGCTGGAAATTTACTAGAATAATTTTTCTTTTAATGCCATCAAAGTTCATTGGATTGGCATTTATTTTAATTTCAATTTTTTTTGCCTCTTTAATGATCATTTTAATTAAATTGTTATCTGAGGATATGAATATTTTTAGTATACTATTCTACAGAGGTTTTTTTGGATTCATTTTATCATTATTTTTTTTTATAAAAATTGACTTTAGAGAATTAAAAACAAAAAAAATTCATATTCATTTGATTCGATCAATAATTAATGCGCTTGCTTTATATTTTTGGTTTACATCCCTAACATTATCTTCTCTGGCAGATGTTTCAGCAATTGGTAATTCAGCTCCAATCTTTGCTACTTTTTTAGCAACATTATTTATGAAAGAAAAAGTTATACTTTCAAGAATTGTTGCAATTTTTTTAGGTTTTATTGGAGTAATTATAATTTTAGATCCTAGCTTTAATGATATTGAAAAAGGTCACTACTATGCATTAATGTCTGCTATTTTGTGGGGTTTCCTCGTGATTTATCTAAAAAGCTTAAGCAAAACTGAAAATTATTTCTCAGTTATTTTTTATTTTCAGTTATTTTTATTTGTTTTTTTTGGCACAGTTTTTTTTAGTTACATAGTAATACCAAATACATTTAATTTTGTTTTAATATTACTTATGGCTTTATTTGGTAATATATCTCAAATTTCTTATTTCCAAGCATTGAAATATAAAGATATAAGTTTTATCTCTCCTTTCGAATATCTACGATTTATATTTATTACAATTTTTGGAATTCTATTTTTTAGTGAATTTCCTGAAATCTCTACTTATATTGGCTCTTTAATTATTTTTGTAGGAATTTTAATTATCAATATTAATATAAAAAAAATTTCAAATAGTTTTAAATTATGAAATCAAAAATTAAATTTAATTTTAGAAAAAAAATATGGAGATTAAAAGAAGAGTTTAAAACTTCAAATAGAAGAAATGATACCAACCAAGTTGTAACAATTGAAGCAATTATAAAAAAAAACAATATTATTGGTAGAGGAGAAAGTACTCCTTACTATCGATATGGAGAAGATATCAATAATTCTTTGTATGAATTATCAAAAATTAAGACATTTATTGAAAATGGAATTACAAGAAAAAAATTACAAGACTATATGAAACCTTCTAGTGCTAGATGTGCAATTGATTGTGCGCTTTGGGATATAGAAGCAAAAGAAAAAAATAAAAGAATCTGGGATATACTAAAAATAAAAAGAAAGCCTCAACCTCTTAAAACTCTAGAAAGTTATGGAATTAGGCCATTAAACATACTTAAAAAAAATATAATAAATGATAATTATCCTGAATTTATAAAAGTTAAAGCCAATAGAAATAACGTATTAGATATAGTCAAAACTGTAAACCATACATCAAAAAACTCTAAATTAATAATCGACTTTAATGAAAGTTTGAGACCAAGTGACATAATACCGTTAAGTAAAAAATTAAAAAAAAATAATGTAGTATTACTAGAACAACCATTACATGAAAAACAAGATGAAATTTTATCTACATTTAAACATGAAATTCCAATAGGAGCTGATGAGTCATGTCATACAAGTGAAGATGTTCTTAAGATAAAAAACAAATACGACTTCATTATTATTAAACCGGGTAAATCAGGAGGTCTAACAGAAGCTTTGAAAGTAAATAAAATAGCAAAAAAACATAACCTAAAAACTATGATTGTGTGTATGTTTGGTTCTTCTCTTGCGGTGGCTCCTGCATATGTTTTGGCATTAGATGGAGCTACATATAATAATATTGAAGTACCAAAAATAATGTTAGATGACAGAAAATTTAAAATTGAGTGTCACGATCAACTAATTTATGCTCCAGATAAGAAATTATGGGGTTAAGAAAAAGAGTTTTTGATTATTTCTCCGTCCTTAATTATTAACATTAAATTTTTATCAATATTGTTAAAGACATTTATATCGTTTATGGGATTTTTTTTGAGAACAATTAAATCAGCAAATGCCTCTTTCTTTATTGTTCCAATTTTGTTTCTCATATTTAAAATTTCAGCATTAATTGAAGTTGCTGATCTTAATACGTCAATATTTTTTTGATAATAACTTCTTAAAACCAATTCGTTACTTTGTTTTTTTAAGTATTCTCTACCATGAAGATCAGACCCCAAACCTAATTTAACGCCAGCTTTAAAACAATTCTGAATAGCTTTTGATCTAAGTTTATTTACTTTTTTTACTTTCTGTAAAGAAGCAGAGGACAAGCCTAATCTTTTAGAATTTTTTTCAATCAGATGTCCTGCTGATAATGTTGGTACAACGTAACTACTTGTTTTAGCAATCTGTTTAGCTGTCTCATAAGTTATTAGACTACCATGTTCAATTGATCTTATACCAAGTTTTAAACACCTTTTTGCTCCTTCATCGGTATGACAATGTGCCATTACATAGCTATCTCTTCTATTTGCCTCTTCAACACAAATTTTTATTTCTTTATCACTAAAATGATTCATATTAATCGGAGCTAAATTTGTTGATACTCCGCCTGTTATAATTAATTTGATATGAGTTGCTCCTTTTCTAAATTCTTCTCTGACTACTTTTCGCATTTTATCAGGACTATCGACAACTTGAGTAATGTTTCCATCATACTCACAAACACAATTATCTATAAAATTATTCTTTCGCATATCACCATGTCCACCAGTTTGTGTAATAGCTTTGCCAGGATAGAAAAATCTTGGTCCCTGAAATAACTTTTCATCTAAAGCCATTTTTATTCCAATGTCTCCTCCTCCTGCATCTCTTACAGTCGTGAAACCTCTAAAAAGAGTATCATTCAAAATATTATGAGCATGAAACGCAATATAATTTTTTGGATATTTATCTGAAGAGTAGAAATCGTAATTTGGTGTGTTTGCATGAAAATGTGCATCAATTAACCCAGGCATTACAAAATAATTTTTAAGATTAATTTTATTTGTATCTTTTGATGATTTTAAATTAACGCCTATATTTTTAAATTTGTTATTCTTAATCAGTATAGAATTTTGGTTTATTATTTTTTCACCATCAAAAATTTTGGCGTTTTGTAAAAGAATCATATCACTGAGTTGCAATTGAAATTGCTAATTCACATGAATCTTCATACTCTTTGATATCTAGGTATTCATCTAAACTGTGAGGATTGTAATGACCATTTCCAAAAGTTATAGTTGGAATACCATTTCTGATCAGCCAATTTGCATCAAGACCTCCGTTTACAGCTACAGTTTTAGAATTTATACCGATTTTATTTGCTGATTCTTTTGCGATTTTAATAACTTCTAAATTATCATCCAGTTTAAAAGGAAAGTAATCTAAGCTTTTTTTAAATTTAATTTGAGCTTTTTCATTTTTAGAGTTTTTGACCATTTCAGAAGCAGCAATAAAATTCTTTTCATATTGATTTGTAATTTCACTAATAAAATCTTGATCCATGCTTCTAGACTCACCGTTAATCTTCACATAATCAGTAACTTGATTAGTTGAAGAACCAGCGCAATTTCCATCTTGATCACCATAATAACCAATATTAGAAGTCCCTTTTAATCCATTTTTTTCTACTAATCCAAACCATCCATCTTCATACGTTTTACTAAGAGCAATAGAAGCAACTATTGAAGATGAAATACCTTTATTAGGTGCGACACCTGCATGTGATCCTTTCCCAATAATTTCTACTGACCATCTTTCAGCTCCAACTGCAGATGTGATAATTTCATATGGCGATGATCCATCAGTATTGAAGCCAATTTCAGGTGATCCAAGATCTTTTTTATCGACATTTCTAGCACCCCAAAGTCCGCTTTCTTCTCTAACAGTAAATAAGCATGTTAAGGGTGTATACTCTACATTATTCTGAAACAAAAATTTTAAAAGATTAACTAAACAAGAAACACCACCTCTATTATCAGCTCCTAAAGCCGTATCATTTTTAGCAATAATTTTTCCATTATTAATTATTGGTTCAGCTCCCTTACATAGAGATACTGTATCAAGATGTGTTGAAAAAAGTTTCCTCTTACCTGGCTTAGTGCCGGGAAGTTTAACTATTAAATTTCCTGTCTCAGTAAATAAAGGAATTTTTTTATTAGCCTCATCAAAAAAAATATATTCTTCAGGTACTCCATATTTAATTAATTTATCTTTCACGCTTAAAGCAATATTTTTTTCATATCCAGTAACACCTTCAATAGATAGAAATTCTATAACGTTTTTTATGTTTTCGCTTAGATTATTGGTCATAAATAAAAAATATCACAATTATACTAAATATCGAATAAAATATAAATTGCAGTTAATACTAGCAATATTGCCAATGATATTTCAATTATTTTTTTTAAATTTTCATTTTTTAAGTAGTTTCTAATAATACTGCCACCGATAGCCCAAATACTAATTGATGGTAGATTTATAATTGTTGACATAAAAACCATAAATAAAGTTCCAACTAAAATATTTTCTTGTTCAGGATAGAAGGATGAAACAGCTGTTGTACAAATAACCCATGCTTTAGGATTAACAAATTGAAAAATAATTGCCTCAAAATACGTAAGTGGTTTAGCTGAGTCAGTCGAGTTTTTTATATTTAGCGATCCAAACATTTTATAAGATAAATACAGTATATACGCTGCACCAACATATCTTAATACATCTAATATTATTGGAAACTTTACAAACAAAGTACCCAAACCTAGACACACAAGACATAATTGCAAACCATGGCCGGAAGGAATGCCGAACAAGTTAGGTATTGTTTTAAAAAAACCAAACTTTATTCCTGAAGTGGTTAAAATTGTATTGTTAGGGCCGGGTGTAACATACATTACAAAATTATATACGCTTACAGCTAAAATTAGTTCCAAAGTTATCACAATTTTTAATCTCTAAAATTAATAAATTGTATAGGTATTCCAATATTTGAACTTTCAATTAATTGAATAACTGATTGTAAGTCATCTTTTTTCTTTCCATCAACACGTAGCTCATTACCATTAATTTTGACCTGAACTTTGATCTTTGAGTTTTTCACATCAGCTATTAGTTTCTTGCATATGGATTGATCAATACCTTCAATTAAATCGTAAATTTGCTTTATTTTATTTCCACCAGTTTTTTCTAATTCCTTTTTCTTTAAGCAAAGAGGATCAACTTTTCTTCTAACAAAATGCGTAACTAGCATATCATTAACCTGGCCTGCCTTCATTTCATCATCTGTTAATACTACAATTGAATTCTCTTTTTTTTCTATAGATGTCTTGGATCCTTTAAAATCATATCGTGTAGTTATTTCTCTTGTAGCGTTACCTATCGCATTATCAATCTCTTGATGATCTAATCTACTTACAACATCAAAACTAGGCATAGTAATTTATCCTATGACATCGTCATCAGAGTCTGGCAACTGTTTTTTAGTACTTAATCTTCCAAGCTTTTTCATTTTTTCAACTTTTTTAGTCAAACTGCCTGATCCTTCTTGTAATCTTTGTCGCGCTTCATCCATTTTTGTTTTAGCTAAATCTAAAGACTGATTTGCTTTAATGAATGATTCATAAACACTTACAGTTTTGTCATAAATATCAGAGGCTGCCGACGCAATATCCTTTATTGTTTTAGACTGCTTATCAACTCTCCACATATTTTCTACAGCCTTTAAGAGAAATGGAAGTGTTGATGGACCAACTATAATAATTTTTTTATTCCAGGATTCTTCAATTAATTTATTGGCTTCATTATAAAGTGTTAACAAAGCCGGTTCGATAGGTATAAACATTAGCACATTATCAATAGTATTTATTCCATATACTTTTGAGTAGTTATCTTGACTTAAATTACGAATAGAAGATTTTGTTGCATCAAGAAATTTTTTTAAAAAAATTTTTTTTCTCTCTTCATCATTGGTATTTGAGTAATCGTGCCAAGATTCTAAAGAGACCTTTGAGTCGATAATAATATGGCGATTACCAGGCATATGCACGACAACATCTGGTTTTTGTAAATTACCATCTTCATTTCTAAAAGTTTTTTGCGTTGAATATTCTTCACCTTCTCTCAAACCAACACTGTCCAAAATATTTTTTAATACAAATTCACCCCAAGGCCCTTGTTGAAGTGCTCCACCTCTTATTAATGTATTTTCAATTCTATCTTGTGCAAGATTAAAATTTTGAAGAGATTGTTGAATAGATTGCATATGATTTTTTAAGGAAATGAGATCTGTATTTTCCTTAATGTCAGTTTTGTCTTTACGTAAAAAAATTATTAAAGATAGAAAGCCTATACCAACAAAGAAACCAATTATAAAAATAAAGTAAAAATTCTCAAACATAATCAATTAATTAGAAAATAAAAATATATAAATAAGTACCTAGCAACTTTCCCAATAGATACAAATATTAAAAAAAATAAAACGTTGTATCTAAAAGTACCTGCGGCAAATGCTATAGGATCACCAATAAATGGAACCCAAGATAATAATAATGACCATTTTCCATATTTTTTAAAAATACTAGTAGCTTTTTGAAGTAAATATTTATTAACTGGAAACCAGGATTTATTCATAAAATAATTTATAAAGTAACCAAATATCCAACTAATTAAAGATCCTAAAATATTACCTAATGAAGCAAAGATTAATAATATAAAATTATTGTATTTTTCAGATAAAAATAATGTTGATAAATATGTTTCTGAAGCAAATGGAAAAAAAGTTCCTAAACTAAGACAAAAAATAAATAACGACAGGTATATCAAAGTAATTATTAATTCTTATTAATGTTAATATTATGATATCTATCAGTTTATGATGAGTTTTCCAAAAGAAGAATATCTCAAGAGATTAGATAATATTCATAAAAAATTAGAAAATGAAAATATAGATGCAATTGTTATTACTTCTCCTGCAAATTTTAGATACTTTTCTGGATTAGATAGTAACTTTTGGGAAAGCCCTACAAGGCCTTGGTTTTTAATAATTTCAAAAAATGGGAAAATCAAAGCCTTAGTCCCATCTATAGGTTTATCGGCAATTGAAAGTACGTTTATTAAAGATATAGAAGTATGGCAATCGCCTAATCCAAAAGATGAAGGTACGTCATTATTAAAGAAAATCATTAAAACATTTCCAAAAAATTCAAATATTGGTTTTGAATTAGGTATGGAAACATACTTAAGAATGAGTATTAAAGAATTTTTAAAAATTAAAAAAGATTTACAAGAATATAATTTTATTGATTCTACTAATATTGTTTGGAGTCTTAGAAAAATTAAATCTGATCTCGAAATCAAAAATATTGAAAAAATTTGTTCTATTACAAGTAAAGTATTCAATAATTTAATTAACAAAATAAGTTTAGGTATGAGTGAAAGAGAAATTGCAACAATATTTAAAAAAGATCTTATTAATAATGGGGTTGATTACATTATGTATCTTTCATGTGCATCAGGAATAAATGGTTATAATCAAATAATTTGTAATCCAAGTGAAAAAAAAATAGGTGACGGTGATATTCTAATTATTGATACTGGTTCTACCTTAAATGGATATTACTGTGATTTTGATAGAAATTTTGGATTTGGAAATATCAATCAAAAATCTTTAGATGCCTATAACAAATTATGGAATGCTACAGAAAAAACTTTAGAAATAATTAAGCCAGGTATCAGCTGTAAAGAAGTTTATGAATCACTAAGTAAAAATTTGTTTTCAAGTAATGTTAAAAGTAGTGTTGGAAGAATGGGGCATGGTTTTGGTCTTCAACTTACAGAACCGCCAAGTATTATGATTGATGATAATACAATTTTAGAAAAAAATATGATCTTAGCCTTAGAGCCTTCAATCGAAATTGAAAATGATTTGATGTTGGTTCATGAAGAAAATATTTTAATTACTCAAAATGGTAATAGATTATTGAGCTCAAGAACTCCTAAAGAATTGCCTGTAATTAATGTTTAATTATTATTTTAACTTAAAAAATATTAGTATTTGGAAAAATTTTCCATTATTGCAGCAGCATATTTTATACCTTTTATATAGTTTTCAACTTTAATATTTTCGTCTGGTGCATGAAGATTTGCACCAGGATTAGCAAAACCGGTTAATACACATGGCATCCAAACATGTTTCAATATAGTTCCTTCTGCTGAAACACCATTTACAACAGGTTTTTCACCAAATACTTCCTCTGCAGCTTTAATGATAGCTTGAGATATATCTTCTTTAACAGAAATTTTGTAAGGAGGCTCAGCTGCATCGAAAGCTTTTACCTCAAGATGACCAAACCCATGTTCAATCAAATGATTTTTTAGTTTTTTTATACATTTTTGTGGATTCATATTTGGAAGTAAACGAAAATCTATTCGAACTTTCGCTTCGCTTGGTACGATTGTTTTGTGTCCAGGACCTGTGTATCCTGAAATCATTCCTTGAATATTTGCAGTTGGCTCATATGTTCTGGCTTTAATCGCCTCAACTCCATCTCTATTTAAAACAAAATTCTCAATACCAAATTCTGATTTTAATGCTGATAAATCTACCCTTTCATTTTTTTCATTTAGTAAATTTATTTCTTCCTCTCCTAATTCGTATAATCCTTCGTACCAATCCTTAATTAATATTTTTCTATCTCTTGTCATAATAGTTGATAAGGCATGAACTAATTCCCATGGAGGACTAGGTACAAGTGGAAAATTAAGAGAGTGAATATCTTTTTTTCCTCCTCTTGCGATTAATTCCACAAATAAAACTGATTTTAAACCAAGCTCTACCTCCGGCACTTTAGCAAATTCATCAACTGTTCCATCTAGGCAGTGCATTCCATCAGCTTCTAATAGTTTTTTATTTTTTTCAACCCACGGACCAAGATGAACGGAACCTATCTCTTCTTCACCTTCATAGAAAAATTTTAAATTTAAAGGAACTTCACCTCTTACTTTTAAAAATGCTTTTGCTGCTTTATTAAAAGCTAATAAACCACCTTTGTTATCTGTAGCACCTCTTCCATAAATTACATTATCAACTAAGGCGCCAGACCATGGACCTCCGTGTGACCACGCTTCAATAGGTTCTGGTGGCTGAACATCATAATGAGAATAACAAAACATTGTTTTTTTTGAATTTGAAGATTTTAAATGCCCAAAGACTAAAGGAGGACCATCTGGTATCGCATGTAATTCAGCGGGTAAACCATCCTTGTGCATTTTCTCAACAACATAATTTGCACATTCTTCTAAACCTAATTTTTGAGCAGATACTGAAGGCTTTCTTATAAATTCTTGCAAATCTTTTATATATTCGTCAAAATTATCATCTATATATTTATATATATCTTTCATTTTTTATCCTTATTAGATAAATCCCATGCATTGACATGCTTTCCTATAAGATGTTTATATTTTCCAGAAGCTAATTTCAAAAAAGCCGGAGTCAATTCAATTGGATCTACCCATTTCTTTTTATATTCATCAGTATAGTTTTGTTCTGACATAGGAGTATTCATAAACATTCCAGGAGTAATAGTAAATACTTGAATACCAATACTAGAGCCTTCAATAGATAAACTTTTCATTAAACCTTCTAAACCATGTTTTGCTGCACAATAGGCACTTTCATTATCAAAACCTTCTACACCAGCACGAGATGAAACAAAAATTATTATGCCTCTTCCATTTTTTTTCATATTATCCCAGACAAATTTAGATAAATGAAATCCACTATTTAAGGAAATATTAAGTACATCATTCCAATATTTTTTGTCAGTATTTTCAAATGATTTTGGGATAAGAATTGCAGCATTATGTATTAAAATATCAATTGATTTTTGTTCTTTAGATAAATTAAGAAATAATTTTTCTAAATTATCTATTTTGCTTAAATCGCACTCAATATTTTTTGCATTAGGAATATTATTTTTTATAAGTTTTTTATGATCAATATCTAATAAAAATAAATTAGCTTTTTTTTCTGAAAAAGCTTTTGAGACTGCGAAACCTAAACCATCTGCTGCTCCAGTAATAAGGATATTTCTGTTTGAAAAATCCATTTTTATAAATCAATCCATTTTCTTTCTTTTGTAGATTGGAAAACTGCATCAACAACAAGTTGATTTTTTAATCCATCTTCAAACGTTGAACCTTCGTTCAAAGATCGGTTTTCCTTAATAGCTGAAGTTAATTCTTCTAACAAACTAACTACTGAAACATTCCAAATACCTTTATTAACACCGTCAAGTGATGCGTTAGGATCTTCAAAAGATAATTTTTGAAAATCTTCTCCTTTTTTTGCAAATAAAATTTCTTCTGTCTTGTCTTCTAGAATAATGGTACCTTCTGATCCAAAAATTTGAGTTTTATTGCCTAAAGAATGACTAACAACACCGCTCATAAAAACATTAGCGAGACCACCATTTAAAAATTCTAAAGAAAAGTAAGATAAATCATCGGCAGTAGCTTGCCATTTTTCTTTACTATTTTTATCTATTCTATCTTTTACTATTGTTAAAGCTTGTCCAAATACTGATTTTATTTCACCACACCACCATCTTATCAGGTCTACTTGATGTGATCCATTTGCTCCCATTCTTCCCCCACCTCTGCTGCTTAGACTCCACCAATCATCTTTTGGTCTTGATGATGGATCCAACCAACTATTAGATACATTTAAAATATTTATGTGTTGAATTTTGCCAATTTCTCCACTTGAAATCCATTCTCTAATTTTTTTTCTATTGGGATTAAATCTTAATTCATGATCAATCATATGAATTTTATTATACTTTTTTGCAGTTTCTAACATTTGGGTTGCCTCTTCAGCATTCATGGCAGTAGGCTTCTCACATAAAACATGAGCTCCTCTTTGAAGAGATTTTAAAGTAATTGGTGCATGCAAATCCGTAGGAGTGGCTATACAAACTAAATCAAGCTCATTTTCTTCAATCATTTTTTCCCAATTATCGTAAAAATTTTTTATATTAAATTTTTCAGCACAGGATTTAGCGCTTTCTAATCTATTTGAAGATAGACATGTTACTTCAACTCCTTCTATGTGATTTAAAGCAGGTAAATATGCAGCTTTTGCAAAACTTGCTCCTACTATTCCAATTTTAAGCGTCATTATTCTACCTCCTTTAATCTTGGATCTAAGTAATCTCTTAACCAATCTCCAACAATGTTGAATGCTAAAACAGTGAGTAAAATTGCCATTCCCGGAAAGAAAGGCATCCACCATCTTTTAGCAAATATATGATCTCTACTCTCTGCCAACATAGCTCCCCATGTTGGAATTTGAGGTGGAACCCCGAGACCTAAAAAGGAAAGGGCTGCTTCTGCTAAAATAACACTTGCTACATTAAATGAAGCAATAACAATTAAAGGAGCAAAAATATTAGGAAGTATTGAACCAAACATGATACTAAAATTATTTACTCCTAATGCTTTTGCAGCTTCTACATACTCTTTTTCCTTTTGAGAAATTGTCTGAGCTCTTGCAATTCTTGCATATGTAACCCATTGACCTATACCCAGAACTATAATTAAATTTATTAATCCTTCACCTAAAACAACAAGAAATAAAATAGCTAAAAGTATAAATGGAAAGGCAAGTTGTATATCAGCTAGACGCATTATTATATCATCTATCCATTTTCCATAATATCCTGCATAAACACCTAAAGCTGTGCCTAAAATTCCACCAACAAGTACGGCTGAAAAACCAACAATTAAAGATACTTGAGCCCCAAAAATAAGTCTTGAAAATGAATCTCTTCCTAAAGCATCAGATCCAATTAAGTATTTCATGTTTCCTTGTTTGTCTAGGGTTAGTGGAGGGGCTACCCTTTCCATAATATTATTTTTATTTGGATCAAAAGGTGCAAGTTGTGATGCAAATATTGCGATTGCTATAATTATAAATAACCAAATTATAGATGTTAAAGCCCACTTATTTTTTATAAGTGCAAATAAAAAATCTTTTATATTTTGATTATTTGTTTTTTTACTGTTCATAATTTTATTCTTGGATCTAATTTTGCATAAACTAAATCTGTGATTAAATTTATTACTATTACGAATAGGGATATTACTACCACAGCTGCCTGCACAAGTGGAATATCTCTATTTGAAATTGCATCAAAAACCGTTCTACCTAATCCAGGCCATGCAAAAATTACTTCTACAACTACTACCCCACTTATTACAAAGCCAAATTCTAAACCAATAATTGTTACAACTGGTAGCCAGGCATTTCTCATAGCATGTTTCATAATGACTATGTATTCTGATAATCCTTTTGATCTTGCAGTCCTAACATAATCTTGAGATAAAACTTCTAACATTGAAGATCGAATTAATCTTGCATTTCTAGAAACTGAGTAGAAAGCTACAGCAAAGCTTGGAAGAATTAAATATGTTATTGTAGTAGGTAGATTTTTAAATGCTTGAATAAATTCACCTTGAAAAATTAACATTAAAAAAGGAACATGTCCCGATATAGGGAGCCAACTAACATTTAATGAAATATAAAGAATACACATTATACCAAGCCAAAAACTAGGTATTGATTGTCCAAGCATAGCAATAGCCATTAATGATCCATCAATCCATTTTCCTCGATAAATTGCTGCTAAAATTCCAAATGGAATTGATCCAAAAATTGCAATCAACATTGAAAAAATTGTTAGCTCAATTGTTGCTGGTAATGTTTCAAGAATGACTGTTAATGCAGGCTGTCTATAATAAAGTGAATCACCAAAATCTAATTGAACTAAATTTGATAAATAAATTAAATATTGAATATGAAGAGGTTTATCAAATCCAAGCATTTTTCTGGTCTCTTCTATTTCTTCAGGTGATGCTCTTTCGCTCACAAATAAATATGTAGGGTCGCCTCCTATTTGGAGTGCAATAAATGTAACTAGAGTTACACCAAAAATAACTAAGACTGTTTGAGGAATTCTTCTTAAGATATAAAAAAACATTTTTTTAATTTAAAAAATGATGTTGGCTCCAAATTGGAGCCAACATTAATTATAAACTACTTTAAAGTAGCGTTAAATAGATCAACCTTTTCATCTCTACGTGGATTCCAGTTTACTCTGTTACTCACACCATAGAAGTCAGGTTGGAAATATAGATGTAACCATGGTCCTTCATTGTAAAAGACTTCAAGCATTCTATCAATTTCTCTACGAATAATATATTCGTCATTAGTATTATTGATAACTTTCCATCCTTTAAACCATTCCTCATTCATCCATTTCGTATAGTTTGGACCTGAGTCAGGAGCTGATAAATCTGCCATATCATATAGCGGACTCCAAGTTGCTCCACCTGAACCAATGAAATACATAGGACCGGCTTTTTTCTCTTTAATAAGAGGTATGTAAACAGCTGACCAGTCTAATATTTCACAATTTGTTTTTACTCCAACATCATCCAAGTATTGACAAATAGCTAAAACAACATTTTTGTCATTTAAGTATCTTCCCTCACCTGCTTGTAAAGTAATTTCAAATCTCACTCCATTTGCATCTCTAGGATATCCAGCTTGATCTAATAGATATTCAGCTATTTCTGGATCATACGGATAAGGTTCTAGATTTGGATGTGCATTGTTAGGATTAACAATACCAGTCATTCTTGTACAAGGAGCATTTAAAAGATTTTCACAAATTGCTGGAACGTTGACAGCATATTGTAAAGCTCTTCTAACTTCTGGTTTTTGAATTGCTGCTCCTCCAGGAGTAACTGCAAATTCTGGTCCCTGATGAAAACCAACGTACATTCTTCTAGTTCCCTGTACCTTGGCAACTTTTGCTGTGCTAGAAGCATCAATTGCTTCTACCTGATCAGGTGATGCATTAGTTATCATATCTACATTTCCTGCAATTAATTCTGCAGTTCTTGTAGATGCTTCAGGAATAACTCTCCAAATAACATTTTCAAAATTTGTTGGTATAGGTGGATTAGCTGCTTTCTTTAAAACAATCTGACTACCTTTATCCCATTTAACAAATTCATAAGGTCCGGAACCAATTGGGTTTGACGCTGCTTCATCTTTAGACATTTTTTCATAAGAATCTTTACAGTGTACATAAACTTCTGCAATTAAACCTAAAGCAATATGATTAGGTCCACCCAGAACAATAGTAACTTCTCTTTCACTATCTGCTCTAGCTTCTTTAAAGTCTATAGATTTATAAACGAAACCTGCTGAGTTACCAGTAAACGCAAGATCTTCATCTGCTACTCTATTAAATGAATATGCAGCATCTTCTGCTGTTAGCGCCTCACCATCGTGACAAGTTAAACCTTCCTTCAATGTAAATGTATATTCTTTTCCATCATCAGAAATTTTATAACTCTCAGCTAAATTAGGATCGATTGAACCTGATTCAGAAACTGAATATAGTTGTCCAAAAATATGCTTCATTATATTCGCAGTATGTCTTGAACTAATTTGGGCAGGTTCCAAACCGATTGTATCTGTCGGCAATCCAACAACGAAAGTATCGTCTGGTGGAGCGGCTATTGTAAAAGTTGATGGGAATATCAAACCAAATACAACTGCTACTCCAGTTATTAATTTTTTCATACAACCTCCATTAGAAAATATGATTAATGAAGGAATAAAAGAAATTTAGAATATTTGAAATAGTAAATAAGTCATATCAGTGATGACTATATGTCATGTATTATTTAATAGTATTGCAAAAAATTATTAATAATTATTAGCTTAATATCCTTACTTTTTTTCCAGTTTTAGAAGATTTTATACAAGCATCTACAACAGCTAATGATTTTAAATGATCAGAGTTTATTTTGTAAATATCCTTTTTCTTTCGAAGAGAGTCTAAAAAATCATTTAATAATAGATTAGCATCGTCGAACCACATTTTTATTTTTTTAAGTTTGATTTTTTTTTCTACTTTAGATTTGAAATGTCTGTAATATAAGTCTTCAAATTGTTTTTTTTGAATTATTATTCCATTTTCACAATCGGTTCTCCACTCAAAATTTAATGACTTAGAATTACTCTGCCAATTACCTACGTAATTTATTATTATTTTATTTTTTAATTCGAGTATTGCATTAACATTTGTATCATCTTTATACATTGACCAAGGTGGATTTGACGTCGTAGCATATACGCTTTTTATTTCTGAATTGTATACATATCGTATTAAATCAAAATGATGAATTGATTGCTCCCAAAGCATTGGTTGATCCATTAAAAGAGGGTATTTATTTAATCGCATAAGCTTTCCATCTCGCCATCTCTCATAAACAAATCTTGCAAAATTTGGTTTTCCAACTTTATTTAATTTAATTAATTTTATTTTTTCAATTGTTGAAGGAAGATATCGAAAATTTAAACCGACCATCATTAATAATTTATTTCGGTTCATAAATCTCACTAATTTTTTTGCCTCATTAATATTAACAGCAAGTGGCTTTTCAACTAAAACAGGCAATTTATATTTTGCGCAAACTTTTAAATCTTTCATTCTTGATGCTGGAGGTGTTGATAATACAATAAAATCTGGATTATTTTCAAAAATGGCATTTTCAATCTTTAAGTAAAAAGGAATTTTCTTTGAGTCTTTATTTTTGGTTTTTAAATTGATATCACATATTGCAACCAACTTCACATTTTTGTTTTTTTTTAAAATTTTAGACCAAATTTTACCTCTTGGGCCGTAGCCAACTAATACCACCTTATAAGTTTTCATAATTTTTAATTAAGTTAAATGCTCTTTGAAAAGTAGTCCATTTTTTAAATAATATTTTATTAATATAAATTGAATAACTCGCATTATTATTATTATTTTCTAATGAATTAATTAGTTTATTATTTTTAGATATTTTTTTCATTAAATAGATATCTTTATAACAATAAGGAGATACTAAATTGAGTATCTTAAAATTTTGATTATTTATAATTATGCTATTTAAAGCTTTGGGTATATCTTTAACATATGTCCAATCTCTTAAGGTATCAAAATTACTTGTTTTTAAAATTTTATTTTTTTTGTTATCATTAATCCATTTCTGAATTTGTGATACATTTAATCTACTCCATTTTATTTTCTCATGACCACTATAAATATTACCTATTCTCAATATAGTAAGTTTAATCTTATGTTTGTTACAAAAATCTTTTGATATTTTTTCACCTTTTAATTTTGATTTTGAATAACTATCTTGTGCAGAAGTTTTTGATTTTTCATTATATTTGTATTTTGAGAATTTTCTATAAACAGAAGTTGAGCTTATAAAAAAAAAATTTTTACAATTAAGTTGCTTAGCTAAAATTAATGCTTTCCTAGTCAATTTCGTATTAACTTTAAATAAGTTTTTATTTTTATCTTTATATGTTTTAGTCAACGCACATGCATGAATAAAAATGTCACAATCGTTAATATTAATCTTGTGTTTGTTAAATAATAAGTTTTCTTTAAGAAGAATTATTTTTCTATTTTTATTTATTTTATAAGAAAAATTTATATCATTTGCATAAATTTGATAATTTAATAATGAAAGTCCGTTGACTAATTCAGATCCTAAAAAGCCTCCAGCACCCGTGATATAAATTGATTTAATATTTATATTCCTTGATAAGATTTATATTTTTCTAATTCTTGATCTGTGTAAACTTGCATTAATTCTACTTCAATATTATCAACCTCATTATCTAAAAATGCAATAAAACCTTCAGGGTGAGGATGATTTCCAACTACTTTACATGCCTTACATTCCCTAAGGGTAGCACCTTCGTCTGTCATTACCTTTATGGACTCATCTAAATTTTTAACTACGTAACAAATATGGTGCAAGCCACCTCTTCCTCTTTCTTTTATCCATTTATTAAATCTTCCATCAGGATCTTGTGATTGACAGAGTTGATATTCTATATCTCCAATATTAAAAACAGCAACTCTTGTACGTGATTTTGGCATATCTTGAATTTCTATATCATTTGATACGCCCATAAATTTTTTATAATACTTTAGTGATTGTTCAATATCTTCTACAGCAAATGCCATGTGTTTTATTTCTAAAACCTCATTTTTTAATTTGGCATTCATATTGTTGATACAACTTTTTTTATTCTGGATACTGCTTCTTTAATTTTATTTGCTGGTTGAGTTAGAGAAAATCTTACAAAATCATCACAGTGATCACCATATAAACCTCCAGGGTAAATTATAACTTTTCCCTCTTCCAATAATTTCAGACAAAAATCTGTAGCATTCATACCTGTTTTTGAAACATTGGCATATACGTAATATCCTCCTTGTGGTTCTGAATAAGGTATATTAATTTCATCAAGTCCATTGCATAATATTTCACATCTTTCCTGCATAATTTGCTTCATTTCTTTTACGCAATCCTGAGAACCCTTTAGAGCTGCAAGAGCTGCATGTTGACTAACTGCAGGAGCGCATATTGCAAATCCATGATGAATCTCACCTAAATGAGTTATCAAATTTTTTGGTGCAGCAAAATATCCTACTCTCCATCCGGTCATACAATATGATTTTGAAAATCCATTCAAAGTTATAGTTCTTTCAAACATTTCTGGTAAAGCTGCAACAGGTTGTGCTGTATGATTTCCAAAAGTAAGACGAGAATAGATCTCATCAGATATTACTATAAGATCATGTTTTATTGCTAATTTTGATAATTTAAGTACTTCTTCATAAGGTGTAACTGCACCAGTTGGATTGCAAGGATTGATAATAACCATAATTTTTGTTTTATCAGTTATTAAGGGTTCAACAGCTTCAGCAGTCATTGCAAAATTATTATCAATATAAGTCTTAACCATAACTGGCTTCGCTTCTGCTAATTCAGCTGCCTGAAAATATGGATTGTAACCAGGTGCTACAGCAATCATTTCATCACCAGCATTTAATATACCTAAAGCAATTGCAAACATTGCTTCCTGACCTCCAGCTGTAACAACTATTTCGTCATCGTTATATTTTGCTCCTCCATTCTTTAATATATCGTTACAAATTTCATTTCTTAATTCTGGCATACCCATAGGATGCGTATAATGAGTTGCTCCATTATTAAGAGCATTTATACCTGCATCTATGATATGTCTTGGTGTATCTAAATCAGTATCACCTCTTCCCATTGCAATTACATCATCTAATTTTTGTTGAATATTCCACATTTTTGTTACAATATTAGATTTATGATCTTTAATTCTTGAAGCGACAAAATTTTTCTTAATCATTAAATTTTACTCCATAAACTTGGCTGGCCTTGCCTTTAAGATAATTTATATAAGGTAAAGGATTTAGAGTTTCTCCAGTAGATCTTTCTAATAATTCGTTTCTTGTGTATCGTCTTCCATGAGTATGAATGTTTGATGTTAACCAATTGAGTAGTGGCTCATAATTAGCTTGATTAATATCATTTTGTATTTCTGGGTTTGTTTTTTTCATTGTTTCCATTAGCTGAGCAGCCATTACATTTCCAATTGTATAATTACAAAAAGTTCCAAATTGACCACCTGACCAATGAATATCTTGTAAGACACCTTGACTGTCATCAGGTACTTCGAGATCTAAATATTGTTTTATTTGTTCATTCCAAACAATTGGTAAATCTGCTACTTTTAAACTTTTATCAATTAGCATACTTTCTATATCAACTCTTAACATGATATGAAAATCGTACGTAGATTCATCAGACTCTACTCTTATAAGACTTGGCTCAACTACATTTACTGCTCTAAAAAAGTCTTCAGCAGAAACATTTTTTAATGCTTCCGGAAAGCAATCTTTTAAATCACCAAAGTGGTTTTCCCAAAAAATTTTGCTTCTACCAATATGATTTTCATATAATCTTGATTGGGACTCGTGCGCACCAAAACTAACTCCACCAACAGCATAAAAGCTTAAAAAATCTGTTGTCATTGCTGAGCGAGTGTATTCTTCATTAATATTTTGTTCATAAATTCCGTGACCTGCTTCATGTAAAGTACCAAATAAAGATGGATTTATAAAATCTTCATAATATCTTGTGGTAATTCTTACATCATCTCTAGTAAAAGAAATTTCGAAAGGATGAACAGTGCTATCTAATCTTCCCCTGTCAAAATCATATCCAAACTTACTTGCAATTTTTGTAGAGAACTCAATTTGTTTTTCTACAGGATAATTTTTATATAAAAAACTTTTATTTGGTTTTTCTACTTTTGAGGTTTCTTTAAGTATTTCTCCAAGGCCTGACTTTAATACATCAAATAATTTTTTAAGCGATTTTACAGATTCACCTGGTTCAAATCTTTGCATCAATGCATCGTATGGATGCTCTTTAAAACCGATACAGTGAGCTTGCTCAATTGCTATATCAACTTGCTCCTGTAGGAGTGGTTTAAAAATGCTAAAATCTTTTTTTTCTCTTGCTTCAGCCCAAGCATTATGGGCTAAAGGTTCAATTTCAGCTTTTCTAACTTGAATTTTTTCTGGTATTTTATCATGATACTCAATAGCCTCACCTAAATGTTTAAGTGTTTTTCTTTCAAAAGTATCATCATTTAAATTATGAGTTTCATTATCAGATTCATCAAATAATTTTCTCATTTTTGAAGAGAGTAATATTTCTCTTGCTACAGATGTAAGACTTCCTATCTGTGAACCTCTTCCAGATGCTCCTTTTTTTGGCATTTTAGTTCTAGAATCCCAAATCAAAATATTCATAGTGTTTAAGACATCATTAAATTTTTTAATTTCATTATTTAAATTTTCAAATGAAGTTCCCATAAAATCGTATCTAAATTGTTTTTATAATTTAAGAAATAGATAATTTATCATTTTGGTGGTGATTATTTTGCAATATATGAGTATTTTTTAGATTACATTTTATCAACACTGTAATGACAATTTTGTTATTCTTTATTTAAATTAAACAAGATATTTCTCTCAATGTGATTTCAAATTTAAAAACTAATGAGAAAAATTTAATAAAAATGTCAATTGGGGGTTTTGCAACGCAACCCTCTTTTAAAAATCCTGGATATATTCCAAATAATGATGGGCAGGCTGTGATTTATCCAGGAATGTTTGGTGTAGTAAATAATATTAAAGTAGGAGATAATGCATTTGGTTGGGCTGGAGATCACGTTGAACCAGGTGTTTCGATAGACTCTGAAAATCCTAATGAGCATTTTGCTTTACATTATTTGGTATGCACTGGCAATAAAGCTATAGTTAGATCGGGTGAAGCTAAAGGTGCAATTGGCATAGTGACTGGGGAACATGCAAGAAATTTAATCCATTTCGAAAATAAAATTCTAGGTAAGATTTGCATTGGTGATCAAATTGATATCATAACTCATGGTAGAGGATTAAAATTATTAGATTTTCCAAATATTGAAATTAAAAAAATTGACCCAAAACTTTTAAAATCTTTATTTTTAAAAATTGTTAAAAAAAAATTAATAGTCGATGTCGCAATCGAATTACCAATACGTATTATGGGATCTGGAGCAGAGTTAAATTCTGAATACGTAGATCAAGATCTGATGTCTGGTGATCGAGCCTTAATGAAAAAATTAAAAATTGATCAAATGAAACTTGGTGATTTAATCGCTATAAATCATGCTGATCACAGGTGGGGCAGATCATATAAAAAAGATTATGTTAGTATAGCAATTTGCATTCATGGAGATTCTGTAATGTCAGGTCACGGTCCTGGAATTATGACTATAATGACAGGCAAAAAAAAAGATTTAAGTTGGAAAATTAATAAAAAAGCAAACATTAAAAATTTATTA
The DNA here is from genome assembly GCA_902622475.1 of uncultured Alphaproteobacteria bacterium. Lineage (GTDB taxonomy): Bacteria > Pseudomonadota > Alphaproteobacteria > HIMB59 > CACPNW01. Next base: position 24,653 of record CACNPW010000010.1, read on the forward strand.
AAAATAAAAATATGAAGATAGAAACTAACGAAAATTTATTAGTTAATGTCAGTGTAATGGGATCTGTGTGTCAACCAAATTTCCAAGGGTTGCCTGCTGAACCGTACCGCTTAGACTCTGACGGTATTCCTTTTCTTTTACCTACATGGGGATCCATAGTTCATAATGTATCTGTTGGCGATTCTGCATTTGGTTGGGAAGCTGATTGTATTCATCCAGGTGTTTCAATTAAATATCCTAGTGAAGGAGGTAACAGAGGTTTAAATATTCTATCATGTGTTGGTAATGAAGCAATTATAATGAATGGTGAAGCTAAAAATTCAGTTGGGTTTGTATCTGGCAAGTCTGGTAGATTCTCTGAACAAATAATTATACATTTCGAAAAGAAAGTAAGGGAGAAGATTTCAATTAATGATAAAATTTTAATAAAGTCATTGGGCGTAGGTTTAAAAATAAAAAATTTTGAAAATATTTTCTGCAAAAGTTTATCACCTCAAATTTTTAATAAAATGAATATCAAGATTAAAAATAAAAAACTAAACATACCAGTCACACACATCATACCAGAGCACTTAGTTGGAGCTGGCTCAGGATTAACAAGTGAATCAGGATCTTTACACATTCAAACAACAGATCTAAATGAAATGAAAAAGTATAAACTTAATACTTTGCGTTTGGGTGACTTTGTATACGTAGAAAATTATGATAGCAGTTACCAACATGGTTTCTTAAGAAAAGCTTGGTCAATAGGTATTGTAGGTCAAACTAATGGTCCAAGATCCGGTTATGGACCGGGTCTTACTATATTAATGTCATCAAAAACAAATGATGGAATTCCAAAATTAAACAGTAACGCAAATATTGTAAATTATTTAAAATTTAAAAAATAATTTTATGCAAAATATAGATATGACATTAGTCAACTACAAAAATTTAGAAAATTTTGTACTTAATTCTTTTTTAGCAATGGGATTAAGAAATGAAGATGCAAAAATTTTTACTGACGCTTTAATGTTTTCAGAACTGAGATTTCATAGCGGTCAAGGTCAAGGAGTTCAAAGAATAACAACATATTACAAAAGAATTAAAAATAAAGAAGTAAACATAAATATTGATTTAGATATTGTAAAAGAAAGTTCTTCCTTAGCTTTGGTAGATGCAAAAAATGGAATTGGAACAGTACAAGCATCTAAATGTATGGATATTGCGATTACAAAAGCGAAGAATGAAGGCATAGGTCAAGTAATTATAAAAAATTCAACTCACTTTGGTTCTAGTTCAGTTCATGCAGTAAGAGCAACAAAAAAAAATTGTATTGGAATTGCGTATACAAATGCAGGACCCGAAATGGCCCCATGGGGATCTAGAAGTGGAGGCGTTGGAACAAATCCATGGGGTATTTCTTGTCCTACTAATAGAGGTTATCCTTTAATTTTAGATATAGCATTAACGACAGCTGGCAAAGGAATGATGAGATGGCATGAAAGAGAGCAAATACCAATGCCAAACGATTGGGCTCTCACCAAAGAAGGTGAAGAAACAACCAATCCTTCTGATGCTATGGATGGTTTTTTATTAGGTATTGGAAAATATAAAGGTTATGGTTTATCGTTTATGACTGATATCTTGACAGGAGTTATAAGCGGTGGTGGATATGGATTAATACCATACTCCAATCCAAAAAAACTAGATGTTTCCCATTCATTAACAGCGATAAATATAGAGTGGTTTATGGAAATTTCTGATTTCTATTCACGCATAAATGATTTTGTTGATACGCTTAAAAAATTGCCACTTAGACCTGGTTTTGATGAAATTTTAGTTCCTGGCGATCTTGAGAATAAAAGAGTTAAAGAAAAATTAGAAAAAGGAATACTAATTGATAGTGAAGTAATAGATTCTTTTAACATTTTAGCAAAAGATTTAAATATTGATAAACTCGAAATTTAATAAAATGAATGAATTTAAAAAAATAAAACCATTAAGTAATAATTTTTATAATCAGACAAGAAAAATGTTGCTTAGACTAATAGAAGAAAAAGATCTAGATGGATTTCTTATTACTAACCCTGCAAATATTTTTTATTTTACAGGTTTCTTTTATGTAACTAATGAAAGGCCATCAGGTTTTTTTTTAAGTAAAGAAAATAAAAGTAAATTGTTTATTCCTCTATTAGAAAAAGAAAATTCAGAAAACACAATTATAGATGAAATATTAATCTATGAAGAATATCCAGGAAAGATAAATCCTTATTCATTTATGGCTGGAAATATTAATGAAAAAAAAATTGGTACAGACATAAATAAAATAGATATTATAGAATTAATCAAAAACAGATTTGAAATACTAGATTATAAAGTCAATATAAATTATTTCAGATATCAAAAACTAAAAGAAGAGATCGATATAATTACTGAAGCAGCAAAGTATGCTGATTTAACCCTTGAATATTTAAAAGAAAATGGGAAGGAATTGATCAATAGTGAAACAAATGAAAGAGAATTAGTGAAAATTTGTACTGAAGAAGCAAAAAAAGAAATGTTAAAAAACTTACCGGCTGATTTTGATGAAACACCATGCAATGTAGTAGCCACTATTCATTCAGGACCAAGAGGAGCGTTTCCTCATGGCAAATCATTAAGCAGAGTACCAAAAAGAAATGAAACATTAATTTGTGGTGTTGGAGCTTGTGTTGGTGGTTTATACGCTGAATCTGGAGTAACTTTTATTCTTGGTGAGCCAAGTCATGATCAAATGGATATTATAAAAACAATGAAAGAAGTTAATGATGAGGTAATTAAAAACCTTAAAGAAGGAACTGAATGTGAAAATATTAATGAAATTGCAACAGCAATATACAAGGAGAGTGGTTATTTCGAATTTGTGAGACATCGTATAGGACATGGTATGGGATTTGAAGGACATGAAGCTCCTTGGTTATCGCCTGGAGATAAAACCATATTAAAAAAAAATATGATTTTTTCAAATGAGCCAGGTATTTATAGACCTAATATTGATGGATATAGAACTATTAGCTCAATGATTGTGGATGTAAATAATGGAAAACAAATATCAAACTTTTTAGATAAAAGTATTGATCATAGAATTATAAACTTAAACTAAAGGATAAAATACATGCCAGAAGCAGCACCTTGGAAATTTAGAAAAATAATTAAACCACTTTTTGATTTACAAAAAGAGAACATATTATTTAAATGCAGGGTAATTGAAACAAAATCTCTTAAAGTAATCGAAAATGGATTTGTTGAAATAGATAATGGTAAAATAATAAAAGCAGGTTCTCAATCTGATTTAGACAGTAGTGCAAATTCCAAAAAAGTTTTAGAACTTAAGGATCATACAATTTTACCTGGACTAATGAATTCGCATGCCCATCTTGCTTGGGATGGAACACATGATTTAGCTCAGCAGTCACTTGATGATCCATCTGAAATTTCAGCTTATAAATCTTGTGCGAATATGTTGAAATCATTGAGGGCAGGTGTAACTCTTGTAAGAGATCTAGGAATGAACAAGTCTAATATTTTTGCTAAGCAAGCAATAGAACAAGGTATATATCCAGGTCCAAGATTAAAAATATGTGGAGAAGCTATAGTACAAACTGCAGGACATACATATTGGTGTTGTCGTGAAGCTTCTGGAGCTGATGAAATGCGAAGAGCAGTACGAGAACAAGTTGGAAGTGGTGCAGATCTAATTAAAATTATGGCGTGCCATGATACTCTTGAATTTACTGATGAAGAATTAGAGGCAGTTATCGATGAGACTCATCGAAATGGATTATATATTACCGCACATGCTACTTTTGATGCAGCAATTAATAGGGTTACTGATTTTGGAATAGATTGTATTGAACATGGGGGCCCTATGACAGATGCAACAATTGAAAAAGTTGCAAAAAAAAATATTCCAATATGTACAACTTTTTCACCAGTAGTAATGCAAAGTAAGGAAGAAATTGCAAGACAGTATAATATTCCTGAATGGAAAATAAAAGAACGACAAAAAATTGTTAAAGATAAATCGAGATTTGATTCACTTGTTAAAGCAAGTAAAGCAGGCATTGACATAATTTTTGGAACAGATGCAGGGTCACCAGTTGTACCACATGATGCTATAGTTCCTGAAATGAAGTTTATGATTGATCTTGGTGTAGTTAAAGATAATTTAGATGCTATTCAATCTGCTACTTATAGAGCAGCAAAAGTAAATAAAATTGAAGACAAATTAGGATCAATTGAAATTGGTAAAGATGCAGATCTTATTATTGTGCAAGGCAAACCTGATGAAAATATAGATGACTTATCTAATGTAAAACAAGTTTATATTCATGGAAGTAGATTAATATAGTGAGCATAGTTTTTAATAAATCTAAAGAAATATCGCTAGACGATGAGACATTAAGATCAGATCTTTTAAAAATAGCTTCGGGTATGGATAATGTAATAGCTTTAGGAAGAGGAGATCCAGATTTTCACACACCGCGACATATAGTTGAGGCTGCGAAAAAAGCCCTTGATGAAAACAAACATCATTACACACCTCCAACTGGACTGCCAGAATTGAGAAAATCTATATCTAAAAATTTTGAGCTAAAATATAATTTAGATTATTCTGAAGATGAAATAATTATTACAGCTGGTGTTCAAGAAAGTATTGCTCTTGCAATGATTTCATTATTAAAAGCAGATGATGAAGTCTTAATTACCTCACCAAGATTTACTACATATGATTTAACAGTAAGGATGTGTAATGCTAAACCTGTACCTGTTCATACATACGAAAAAGATAATTTTGCATTAATGCCAGAATTAATTGAGCAAAAAATTACTAAAAAAACTAAGTTGCTTGTTCTTGTTTCACCAAATAATCCTACAGGTGCTGTAACACCTCCAAATAATATTAAAAAAATTGCTCAGATAGCAATAGATAATAATTTAATTGTAATATCAGATGAGATTTATGCTGACTTAATTTATGATTCGCATGAACATCTATCAATTGGTTCACTTGAAAAAATGAAGGAAAGAACATTAACACTAAATGGTTTTTCTAAAACTTATGCTATGACTGGTTGGAGAGTTGGATATATTGCAGGTCCGAAAGATATTATAAATAAAATGACAGAAATAAGACATGCCTTATCAATAAATTCATGTACATTTTCTCAATATGGAGCTTTAGCTGCTTTAGATGGTCCTCAAGAAGAGATTAATAAAATGAAAAATGAATATAATGAAAGAAGAAAGTTTAGCATGAAAGCCTTAAGTGATATTGGTTTTACTTATGGTGATCCAGGAGGTGCTTTTTATATTTATACAAATGTATCAAATTCAAATATGACTGCTTCAAACTTTTGTAGAGAATTACTTGTTAATACTGGTGTTCTTATGTTTCCTGGCATTTTGTTTGGCGACGAAGATGATAAGTATATACGCTTATCTTATTTACAACCTATTGAAAAAATAGAAGAGTCGATGACAAGGATAAATAATTTTTTAAAATGATCAAAAATGGAAAAGATAAATTTGTTGGAATTCAAATAAGTCCGATTTCATTTATTGATGAAGGAATTGATAATGTATTAGATACATTACAAAAACGTGTTGGTGTAAATGTTCTACTAATTGGGACTGTTTCATGGCTAGGATTAAAATCGGGAAGATCAGTGTCTTGGGAAATAGATGGTTGGCCAGATCATGGAATTCCTGAACCATTTTCAATGAAAGGTGGTGCATATTTTGATCCAGATCCTAAATTTTATAATAAAACTTTCATAAAAAATTTTAAAGCCCAAGACAAAGAAATGAAAAATAAAGATATTTTAAAAATGGTTATTCCTAAAGCAAGAGAAAGAGGAATGAAAATTTTTATTGAATTAATGGAACCCTTCTTCAATTATGCAGGTCATGGCTCTGCCACCGGAGTAGATATTCCAAATTTAGTTCAATGTATGGAAATAGATGTTTTTGGAAAAATTGGTAAATCACCTTCCACAAGTAATAAAAATTATAGAAATTGGATCTTATCAATGATCGAAGATCAAGTTGCAAATTATGATATTGATGGTGTTATGTGGTGCAATGAAAGATATTCACCTCTTGATCAATTATTTCAAGGAAATGAGCCTGGAGACTTTTCTGAAGATTTTTTAATAGAAGCTAAAACTCATAATTTAAATATTGAAAAAATTAGATCCTCACTTTTGAAATTATATGAATTCTTTCAAGAAACTTTAAATGGAAAAAACTTTGTTGATGGAAACTTAATTGAATTTTTTAGGATTTTATTTGATAAACCGGAAATTTTAGAGTGGGAAAAATTTTGGCTTAAAAGGAACAAAGATTTAGACAAAGAAATTTATGGTTTAGTAAAATGGATAAAACCTAATTTATCTTTTGGGTTAAATGTATGGAATAGAAATCATTTTAATTTTATTAGAAAAGTACAGTGGCCTTGGAAAGAACAGGTAGGTTATTCTGATTGGGTAAAACCTATAACTTATCAGCATCAATCAGGTGAAATATTTCATAGAGAAATAAATATATTTGGAAAAACGATCTTAAATGAATTATCTAATTCTGAGTTGGTTTCATCTTTTTCTAAAATTTTAGGAATTAATGAAACTAGCTTAGACAATCTTATAGAAAGAGGATTAGATCCAGATACATATATTTATACTCAATGTGCAGATGCAGTCAGGGGTGTTGATGGTGGCTCCAAAGTATATATGGGCATTGGTATCGATGCACCAAGATCATCAAAAGAACAAGCAATCTGTACACCAGATATTGCATATAGATCGGTTTTAGCAACTTATAAAGCTGGAGGAGAAGGGATAGTGTTGTCACCAAATTATGCATCTATGAAACTTTCAAATCTTGATGGAGTTGCAAAAGCTTTAAAAGAACTGAAAATTTTTGAGTGATGATTATTAATTGTGACTTGATTATAAAAAATGGAAAAGTTTTTGAGAAAAATAGATTTAAAAAAAACCATATTGTAATCAAAGATGGTAAAATTTTTAAGCTAACAAATAATATAAAATCATTTAAGTCCAAAAAAATTATCAATGCTGATAAAAAAATTGTTATTCCTGGAATAATTGATATTCATTTTCATGTTAGAGCACCATCATTTCCTCAAAGAGGTACAGTTCAAAGTGAAACTAAAGCTGCCGCAAAGGGTGGAATAACTACACTTTTTGAAATGCCTATAAGTAATCCGTGCATGTCAAATGCTAAGGTGCTTAACCATAGAAAAAAACATTTTGATGAAAATACTTACATTAATTTTGCTATGATTCCTGCTTTAGGAAAATTCAATGATAAAAATCTAAATGGATTAATAAATAGTGGGGCTATTGCTTTTAAAGTTTTTACAATTGCTCCTCCACTTGATAGAAAAAGTGAATTTGAAGGATTGTGTTTTACTGAAGAAAAAAATATTCTCAAAGCATTAATACATGCAAAAAAATCAAATTTAACGACAATTTTTCATGCTGAAGATCAGAATTTACTTGATCATTTTGAGAAAAATCAAAAAAATTTTAAAAAAAATAATCCAGCAATGCATAATGCTATGAGACCTGCTGTTGTAGAAGCAAGTGCAATTGAAAAGATACTAAGGTTGAATTCAATTGTTAAAACTAAAATTCACATTGCTCATGTGACTTCAGAATTATCTTTAGAAGTAATTTCTAAATTTAAAAGTAAAGGTCAGAGTATAACTGCAGAAACATGTCCACACTATTTATTTAAAAATGAAAGAGATGTAATTAAATCAGGTCCATTTGGAAAAATTAATCCACCAATAAGGAAACAAAAAGATCAAAAAAAATTATGGTCAGCTCTTAAAAATAAAACTCTTGATATTATAGCCTCTGATCATGCTTCTTTTTCATTCAAGGAAAAAATAAAAGGTAAAACAAATTTTCTTGAAGCACCTCCAGGTGCTCCCAGTGGTGAATTAATGTTACCACTTATGCTAAAAGCTGTTTCAGAAAAAAAAATCAAATTAGAAAAAGTGATTGAATTAATGTGTATTAATCCAGCGAAAAGATTTAATATTTTTCCAAATAAAGGTTTGATCAAAAGAGGATCTGATGCAGATATAGTCATTTTAGATATGAATAAGAAATGGACTGTGGATAGAAATACCCTTGTTTCCAAAGGAAAAAACTGTGCTCATCTATATTTTGGGGAAAAAATAAAAGGAAGTATAAATAAAACTATAGTTAATGGAAATGTGGTTTATGATGGAAAAAAATTTTACAAGAATAGAAATATGAATAATTTTGTATCTCCAATAAAAAAAAATTAATATGGATAGTGAAAACTTATTAACTATAAAAAATTTAAGAACTCATTTTAGTGTTGGTGAATCAGTTGTTAAAGCTGTTGATGGTGTTTCTTTTAATTTAGAGGCAGGAAAAACTTTTGCGATAGTTGGGGAATCAGGTTCAGGTAAATCAATTACAGCTTTATCTATTATGGGCTTGT
>CACNPW010000011.1 GCA_902622475.1 uncultured Alphaproteobacteria bacterium
AAAATAAAATATATGAAGAGACAAACTACAATCAAAAAATTAATTGAAAAATTAAATATTGATATCATATTATTACCAATGAAAATAAATCATTAGGTCTTAAAACTAGATCTGTAAAAATTTTACCACAGACACCCAGTACTAATATAGCCAAAATACCTCTCAAATATTCTGCTTTTAATTTAGATCCAAAAATTACACCAATTTGTGCACCAATTACTCCTCCAAATATCATTAGTGCAGACAGCACAATATCTACATTATAATTTATGTAGGATTGAAAAAATGTTGCATTAGCAGTAACAAAAATGATTTGAAATAAAGATGTCCCCACTACTATACTTGTCGGCATTCCAAGTATATATACCATTGCAGGTATCATTATAAATCCTCCTCCAACTCCCATCATTGCCGACATTACTCCAACTGCAAACCCTATTAGTACAGGTGGTATCGCACTTATATAAAGTTTAGATCTATGAAAGCGAACTTTGAATGGAAGTCCGTGAAACCAAGAATGTTGATGTAGTTTTGCTCTTTTAGTTTTTTTTGCTCTATAATGTTTTATTGTGGTTCTAGCGCTTTCAAAAGCCATACTAAAACCAATAAAACCTAAAAAGAAAAGAAATAATAACTGAATAACTAAATCAATTTGCCCAAAGTTTTTTAGATAACTGAAAATATTTACGCCAACTGTGGACCCAATTAAACCTCCTATTAAAAGGAATATACCCATCTTTATATCAACATTTCTTTTTCTCCAGTGAGCAATAAAACCTGAAACTGAAGTTGCTAAAACGTGCGGAGCTTCAGAGCCAACCGCTACAACTGGAGGTATGCCTAAAAAAATTAATAGTGGTGTCATTAAAAATCCACCACCAACACCAAAAATTCCTGAAAGTATTCCTATACTCATACCAATAAAGATAATGAGAAAAATATTGACATTCATTTCAGCTATTGGAAGGTAAATTGACATGTTTTTTTATAAATTTTATATAATTATTACTTAATAAGTACAAATTATATTTATTTAGGAAAATTATATAAAATTATTTAGTACTATGATTCCGATATAACTAACAATTCCTACACAACAAGCTGCAGAAAAACCAACATAAAATGGTCTTATACCTAAGCTTTTTAAAGAAACTAAATTTGTACTTATGCCAACAGCTGCCATTGCTATTGCTAAAGAATACTCAGCGATAGATTTAATAATATTGATGATTAATTGCCAGTTATTATTCGTTAATATTTCAAAAGCTAAATTACTATTTTGAATTCCATAATCTCCAATTGATCTTATAAGACCCAGAAGAATAAAACCAATTATGAAAATTGGAAACATAGATATTATTGATGGTTTGCTATTATTTTCAACAATATTATTTCTTAGATACATATAGCTTATTGCAGGAATGACGATTATCATACTGACATTTCTTACTAATTTTGTAATCGTTGCTATATCCATAGTTTTTGGTGAATTGAATTGCTCCGCATATATCAATCCAGCACCAGCAACTTGAGCAGTTTCATGTATTGAAGTTCCAAGAAATAATCCTGATGATAACTCATCTCCACTAAAAAGATAATAGGCCATAAATGGATAGAGGAACATTGCAATTATTCCAAATATTGTAATATTAGCTATGGCATAAGCAACTTCCTCTTTATCAGCATTAATTGCAGGACTAGTTGCTACAATTGCGGATGCTCCACAAATACTTGTTCCAACTGCAATTAATGATCCCATTTTTGAAGAAACATTTAATAACTTGCATAAATAATTTACAACTAAGATTGATATAATAATACAAGCAACAATTAGAGGTATTCCAACTATTCCAACTTTAAAAATATCTAAAAGTCCAAGTCTAATACCAAGACATATTATTCCTAATCTTAGAATAAATTTTAAAGAAAATTTAATTCCTTCTAATAAAAAATTATTAATATGAAATATATTTCCTATCAAAAGACCAAATATTATTGATAGCATTATTGGTGATATTGGACTTTTTTTTAAATTTAAAATTTCTTTTCCAATAAAATCACTTAAGTATATGCCTGAATAAGCAATTACAAAACAAAAGATAATTCCTGGGAATATTTTATATATTGAGCTCACCATTTAAAATATTCTTTATACAAAAAAAAAATTTTTTACATATTTATATTAAACTTAGATATTTTTTGCAGTATTCCATTCTTCTTGAGTATTAACATTGAAAAAATTCTTTTCTTGGCTTTTATCGAATTCAACAAATTTATATTTGTGTTTTTTAACCCAAAACATAATTTTACTATTTTTTAATTTTAATTCATTTTCTAAACTAGTTATTAACGATATATGCCACATTGCTATTACAGGATGATGTCTACTATTTGATCTTGCAATCAATATTTTTATATTTTCATCATATGCCTCTAAAAACTTATCTAAAAGATTATCAGGTAAAAATGGGGTATCACTTGGAACAGTAAAAACCCATTCTTTATTTGTGTAATTTTCTTTAGCCCACAACATAGATGTGTGTATCCCTGCTAAAGGCCCCATAAAACCTTTGAATCTATCTTCAATTATTGGGTAATTAATTTTCTTAAAATTTTTTAAGTCATTAGCATTTATTATTATTTCATTATTATATTTTTTAAGTTTGTTTATTATTTTGTCTAAGATTGTAATTCCATTTATTTTAGCGAAAGTTTTAAATCCACCTCCAAATCTTTTTGACTGACCTCCAGCAAGTATAGCAAACAAAATTTTTTTCTTATTTAGGATCAATTCTATGTTCCCCAGAAAGTGCTAAATATTTTTTTCCTTTTGCCCGTCCAATAAGTGTTAAATTTGAGCCTCTCGCCAGCTCTACACCCCATGCTGTGAAGCCTGATCTAGAAATTAATATTGGAATACCCATTTTTATAGTTTTAATAACCATTTCACTAGTAAGTCTTCCTGTGGTGTAAAAAATTTTATTTGAAGAGCCAATTTTTTTTAAAAACATAAAACCAGCAATTTTATCTACAGCATTATGTCTCCCTACATCTTCCATATAAATCAATGGTTTATTATTATGAATAATTGCACAACCATGTATCGCTCCTGTTTCTAAATATAAGCTTGGTGTTAATGTAATTTTTTTTGAAATTTCATAAATCCATTTATGTTTAATTTTCTTTTTGGATTTTAATTTTGATTTTTTTATTTCCGCATAGATATCTCCAAATACAGTACCTATCGCACAACCACTAGTTGTTATCTTCTTTCTTAATTTATTTTCATAATTTGTTTTACGTTTTGTTCGTACAACAACCACACCTAAATCTTTATCAATTTCAACTTTTGAAATTATGTCATTTTTCCTAAGCATATTTTGATTTAATAAATACCCAACTGCAAGATATTTTGGATGATCATTTATAGACATTAGTGTTACTATCTCTTGATTATTAAGAAAAATTGTAAGAGCTCTTTCATTAATAACTTTAGAAATTATTTTATTCCCATTCTCATCAAAACCATTTAATTTTGTAATTAAGGATTTATTATTAATATCAGGTGAGACTAAATATTTCTCTTTTTTTGCCATATGTTGTAATTAAACTAATAATTTAAATGAACATATTAGAAATTTTCACAAATTCCATACTATTAATTATTACTTTAAATAATGAACTATGGGACATTATACTTTTATCATTATTTGTAAGTTTTACTGCCCTAATTATTGCATCATTATTAGGATTTATAGTAGGGTATTATTTTGCAATTTATAATTTTTATTTCAAAAAAATTATTTTAATAATCATAAACTCATTGATGGGAATTCCTCCAGTTGTAGTTGGTTTAATTGTTTATTTTATATTTGCATCAGGTGGACCTTTGGGTGTCTTACAGCTTCTATATACACCTTCTGCGATGATTGTTGCTCAAACTATAATAATTTTTCCAATAATTACTTCATTATCTCATGAGATATTTTCTAAAAATTGGTTTGAATTTAAAGATCAGATAAGATCCTTAAATATTCCTTTTTGGGGATCTGTAAAACTTTTATTTAATCATAGTTATTTTTTATTAATAACAACATTATTATCTGCTTTTGGAAGAGCAATTTCAGAAGTTGGTGCAGTTATGATTGTTGGTGGTAATATTGATCATTATACACGAGTAATGACCACTGCTATATCTTTAGAAACTAGAATGGGAAATTTAGAATACGCTATGGCATTAGGTTTAGTTTTAATATCAATAACAATAATTATTTACTCTCTTGTATATTTATTAAATAATAGATCTATTAAATGAAAATAGTAGGAATTGTTGGCTGGAAGGACTCAGGGAAAACTACTATTGCAACTAAAATTATAAATAAACTTAGCTCTAAAAATTTTCGTGTTGCTTCAATTAAACACGCACATCACGAATTTGATATAGATCATGAGAATACAGATAGCTTTAAGCATAGATTAGCGGGATCTTCTCAAGTAATAGTTAGTTCATCGAAGCGATGGGTTAAAATATCAGAGCTAAACAATTCAAAAGAAAAAACATTAGATGAATTAATTAATCAACTTTCAGAAGTTGATATTGTAATAGTGGAAGGGTTTAAATATGAAAATCACCCAAAAATTGAAATAATTAAAAATGATAATGATAATTACTTATTCAGCAAAATTAAAAATATAAAAGCAATTATTACAAATAATAAACTTGAAACTAACTTGAAAATTTTTAAGAATGACGAAATTGATAATTTAGTTGATTTTATTTTGAGAGAATTTTAATGAATAAATTACCTCTAACCAAAAAACAAATTGTTAATTTATTTAAAAAACAAAAGGTTGTAATTTTTAATTCTGAAAAAGTTAATTTAGAAAATTCAGAGGATAGATTTCTTTACGAAAATATAAAAAGTAAAATTAATTTACCTCCTTTTAATAATTCTGCTGTAGACGGTTATGCTATTTTAAAAGCAGATTTAAATACAAAAAAAATTTTTTTTTGTAACAGACGAATAGCTGCTGGAGATAACAAAAATATAAAAGTAAAACCTGGTGAAGCAGTAAGAATTTTTACTGGCGCAAAAATGCCCACAAATTCATCAACTATAGTTATGCAGGAAAATACATACAAGAAAGGAAATAAAATTCATTTAATTAAAATTCCAAAATTTGGAGATAATTATAGATTAAAGGGTGAAGATATAAAGAAAAACCAAAAAATATTGGAAAAGGGGTCTAGATTAAATCAACAGAATATAAATTTAATTGCTGCTACTGGTATTAGTAAAATAAAAGTATTTAAAAAAATTAAAATTGGTTTCTTCACAAGTGGTAATGAATTACGAAAACCAACTAAAAATTTAAAAAATTCTGAAATTAATAATTCAAATTATTATAGTTTAAATAATTTACTTGATAAGAATTTTATAGAAAAAAAATATTGTGGGAATCTTAAAGATAATTTTAAATCAATTAAAAATAAAATTTTTGATACTTCAAAAAAATTCAATGTAATAATAACTGCTGGTGGTGCATCTGTTGGTGATGAAGATCATTTAATTAAAGTTTTATCTGAATTAGGTAAGGTATATTTTTGGAGAGCAGCAATAAAACCAGGAAGGCCAATTGCATTTGGAAAAATAAATAAGTGCTACATAATTTGCTTACCAGGTAATCCAGTTTCTGTTCAATTATTGTATGCAATGTTAGTAAAGCCATTAATAGAAAAACTATCTGGTGGAAATTTTAAGCTCCCATCTTCAAGTAAAATTACAGCAAATTTTTCTATGAAGAAAAAAACAAAAAGAATGGAGTGGTTACGCGTAAATAAAGAAACTATAAATAATAAAAATATTGCAAATAAATTTCCTAAACAAGGTTCTGGTATGATTAGTTCTATATCCTATTCAGATGGTATAATTGAAATTGATGAAAATGTTTCTCAAGTAAACAAAGGAGATATATTTGATTTTTATAATTATGAAAGTCTATTTTAATTTTTAATTTTAAATCTATAACGAATTATAATTTTATCTTTTATTTTTTTACAACTTAAATATTCATAGTTAGACTGATCACAATAATGTTCAAAGTCTGCTTCAGCCAAAGGATCAGTTGCAATAATTTTAATAATTGTATCTTTGTTTAATTCTGAAGCAAGTTTTCTAGCCTTAAGCACTGGTATAGGACATTCTGTACCACTAGTATCAAGAACTAATTCTTCATTTTCAACTGAATCTTTCATAGTTTTCTTAAACTTAATATATAGTATAATATTAATTGGAATGGATAAATTTGTTTCTCAAACAGAAACTTCTTTAAAAAAGAAGAAAAGACGTTGGACTCCAAAAGGAAGACAAGTCGAAGATAAATATTTAGATGAAGTTTCTAAATTGTTTTCAGGATTAATATTTAAGAGAGATGAATTAATTGAATATTTGCATATATTACAGGATAAATTTGGTGTTTTGTACGATAAGCATCTGGTAGCTTTATCAACTATTATTAACTTACCACTTTCTGAAATTTATGAAGTTGCAACTTTTTATGCTCACTTTAATATTGTCAAAGATAGTAAAGATTACAACCCAGTGAATGTTGTAAGGGTTTGTGAAAGTTTAACTTGTGAATTATTTGGCGCACACAAACTACTTCAAGATATAAAAAAATTAGAAAATAAAAATATAAAAGTCGTACCTGGGCCATGCATGGGAAGATGCAATGTTGCTCCTACTGTCTGCGTAGGAAAAAATTATGTTGATGTGGCTAATTTTGATAAAGTTAAAAAAACTATTGATGAAAAAAATTTTGACCCCTTCATTCCAAATTATATAAATTTATCTTCATATAAAAAAAATGGTGGTTATGAAATTGCGAACAAAATAAAAAATGGTGTGATCTCAAAAAAACAAGTTTTGGATTCATTAAATGAAAGCGGATTGAAAGGTAAGGGTGGCGCTGGATTTCCTACAGGAAAAAAATGGGAAATTGTTTCAAATTACAATGGTAAAAAATATGTTGCAGTTAATGGTGATGAAGGTGAGCCAGGAACATTTAAAGATAGGTCATATTTAGAAAGTGATCCACATAGATTTTTAGAAGGAGCTTTAATTGCATCCTATTTTATAAATGCTCAAAAAGTTTACATTTATATGAGAGATGAATATCCAACAGTTATAAAAATTTTACTTGATGAAATAAATAAAATGGAAGATGAAGAAATAATTCCAAAAGACTTTTTCACAGTAAGGAGAGGGGCAGGAGCCTATATTTGTGGAGAAGAGTCAGCAATGATTGAAAGTATTGAAGGCAAAAGAGGATTGCCAAGGCATAGACCGCCTTATGTGGCTGAAATTGGTTTATTTGGATGTCCTACTTTAACAAATAATTTAGAAACACTTTTTTGGGTAAGAGATATTATTGAAAAAGGAGCAAAGTGGTTTGCTGAAAAGGGGTCCAATGGAAATAAGGGTTTTCATAGTTTTTCAGTATCTGGAAGAGTAAAGAACCCAGGAGTAAAAGTTGCTCCAGCCGGGATAACAATTCAACAATTAATTGATGAGTATTGTGATGGTATGGCAGATGGACATACTTTTAAAGGATATCTTCCGGGAGGTGCATCTGGTGGTATTCTACCCGCTACTATGAATGATATTCCACTTGATTATGGATCGAAAGAATTAATGGATGCTGGATGTTTTTTAGGTTCAGCGGCAGTAGTTGTATTATCGGATCATGATAATATGAAAGATGTTGCACTTAATTTACTAAAATTTTTTGAAGAGGAAAGTTGTGGTCAATGTACACCATGCCGTTCCGGTACGGAGAAAACTGTAAAATTAATGCAAGAAAAAAATTGGAACAAGGAAAAATTAAAAGATTTAAGTGAAGTTATGGCTCAAGCATCGATATGTGGTTTAGGACAGGCTGCAACAAATCCATTAAATTCTGTTTTAAAATATTTTAGCAATGAAATAACTTATGACTAAAGACAAAACAAAATTTTATTTAAACGAAAAGTTAGTTGAAGCAAATGCTGATGAAACTATTTGGCAAGTTGCAAATAGACTTGGAATAGAAATTCCACATTTATGTTACTCTGATAAACCTGGCTATAGAGCAGATGGAAATTGTAGAGCATGTATGGTTGAAATTGAAGGAGAGCGTGTGTTAGCAGCATCTTGTATTAGAAAGCCAACTGATAGTATGAAAGTAAAAACTTCTTCAGAAAAGGCTAAAAAATCTAGAGAGTTAGTTTTTGAATTACTTCTAGCAGACCAGCCAAAAAAAGAAATTGCTCATGATAATAATTCTGACTTTTGGAAATGGATAGACAAAGTTGAAGTTAAAGAAAGTAGATTTCCAAAAAAAACTTCATGTCAGGCAGACGTTTCTCATCCAAGCATGGCTGTAAATTTAGATGCATGCATCCAATGTAATCTTTGTGTAAGAGCATGTAGAGAAGTCCAGGTAAATGATGTGATTGGAATGGCATATCGAGGAGAAAATTCTAAAATCGTGTTTGATTTTGATGACCCAATGGGTGATAGTACATGTGTGGCATGTGGTGAATGTGTACAAGCTTGTCCAACTGGAGCATTAATGCCGGCATCCATCGTAGATAAGGATGGTGTTGGTCATAGTAAAGTAGATAAAAAAATTGATAGTGTTTGTCCTTATTGTGGTGTTGGTTGTCAGATAGAATACAATGTAAAAGATAACAAAATTAAATACGTTAATGGTGTCGACGGTCCTGCAAACAAGAATAGGTTATGCGTAAAGGGAAGATTTGGTTTTGATTATGTAAATAACCCAGAAAGGCTTACAAAGCCACTGATTAGAATCAAAGACAAAGCAAAAGATTTGCATCCAAACATTAATTTTTCAAATATTCATGAATATTTTAGAGAAGCATCTTGGGATGAAGCTTTAGATTATGCTGCACAAGGATTCTTAAAACTTAAAAAACAAAGAAAGGGTCCAAGTAATCTAGCAGGATTTGGATCAGCTAAATGTTCAAATGAAGAAGCATATTTATTTCAAAAATTAATACGAACTGGTTTTAATACTAACAATGTTGATCATTGCACAAGGCTTTGTCATGCTTCTTCAGTTGCGGCCTTATTAGAAACTATTGGTTCAGGAGCTGTTACTGCTCCGTTCTATGAAGTTGAACATTCTGATGTGATAATAGTCATTGGTGCTAATCCGACTGAAAACCATCCAGTAGCAGCAACTTTTTTTAAAAATGCTGCAAAAAAAGGTTCCAAATTAATTGTGATGGATCCTAGAGGTCATTCTTTAAAAAAACATGCAACTCATATGTTACAATTTAAACCAGGATCTGATGTTGCTCTCTTAAATTCAATAATGAATGTTATTGTTGAAGAAAATTTATTTAATTCTCAATACATTAAAAAACAAACTGAGGGATTTGATAAATTAAGAAAACATTTAATGAATTATTCACCTGATATAATGGAAAACGAAACAGGTATTGATCCAGAGTTAATAAGAGAAGTAGCGCGCTTATATGCCAGTACAAATAAAGGAATAATTTTCTGGGGGATGGGCATTTCTCAACATACACATGGTACCGACAATGCTAGATGTTTGATTTCTCTAGCTTTAATGACAGGTAATGTTGGAAAAAGAGGATCTGGTTTACATCCTTTAAGAGGACAAAATAATGTTCAAGGAGCATCTGATGCCGGTCTTATACCAATGATGTACCCTGATTACCAATTAGTTGATAAAGATAATAATAAAGATTTTTTTGAAAAACTTTGGAAGTCTCCTTTAGATGATAAAAAAGGTCTAACTGTTGTTGAAATTATGGACGCTATTCACGAAAATACAATTAAAGGTATGTATATACTTGGAGAAAATCCAGCAATGTCCGACCCTGATCTTAATCATGCAAGAGAAGCTCTACAAATGTTAGAGCATTTAGTTGTTCAAGATATTTTTTTAACTGAAACAGCAACGTATGCGGATGTTATTTTCCCAGCTTCAGCATGGCCTGAAAAAAATGGAACAGTTACTAATACTAATAGACAAGTTCAAATGGGAAGAAAAGCTTTAGATTCCCCAGGTGAAGCAAAAGAAGATTGGTGGATAACGAACGAACTTGGAAAAAGAATGGGTTTAAATTGGAAATATAAACATCCCAAGGAAATTTATGAAGAAATGTCACTAACAATGCCTTCATTAAACAATATTTCTTGGGAAAGATTAGAAAATGAAAACTCTGTAACCTATCCAAGTAAATCTCCAACTACACCAGGAGATGAAATTGTTTTTAGTGATAAATTTCCAAATGAAAATGGTAAAGGTAAGTTTGTTCCAGCTAGTGTTACTGCACCAGATGAAGTGCCCGATAAAGAATTTGCTATGATACTAACTACTGGTAGGCAATTAGAGCATTGGCATACTGGAGCTATGACTAGAAAGGCTTCAAATTTAGATGCCATTGAACCGGAACCTTCAGTTTCAATATCACCTAAAGATATAATAAAAAATAATATGAAAGCTGGTGATAAAATAAAAGTCACAACTAGAAGAGGCTCAATAGATATCAGAGTAAGGCAAGACAGGGCGATACCTGATGGAGTTATCTTTATCCCATTTTGTTATAATGAGTCTGCTGCTAATCTTTTAACTAACCCAGCACTAGATCCATATGGAAAAATTCCTGAATTTAAATATTGTGCAGCAAAAATTGAGAAGTTATAAATATTGTATGATTAAAAAAACATTAATAATTTTATTTCTTGTATTTAGTCCAATCACAGCATGCTCTACATTAAGTGAATTAAACGAAAGAGTAAAGGGTGATGGTGTTCCTTACATTCCTGGGATTTAATTTATAAAATTCTTGTCGAATTTATAATTTAATATAAATGCAAAAAATGATGCCGCGTTAGCTCATTTGGTAGAGCAGTTGATTTGTAATCATCAGGTAGTCAGTTCGATTCCGACACGCGGCACCACCTTAATCATATTTAAGTTGAGTAAAACTGATATAAAGCAATCGATGTTGCGTTAGAAACATTCAAACTATCAATTTCAAATTTTAAATTATTTTTCATGTTTATCTGCATTATTTCATCACATTCCTTTTTTACTAATTCTCTAATACCTTTTCCTTCAGAGCCAAAAACCAACACTGATTTTTGTGAAAAATTTAATTTTGAATTATTAGTTCTCGAACTGTCAAAGCCATAAATCCAATAATTATTTTTTTTAAGAAAAGAAATAGCTCTTCTTATATTTGTCACTCTAAAATAATTTACAATTTCTACAGCTCCAGAAGCTGATTTATAAAGTGATGAAGTCAGTTCTGGTGAATAATCTTTACCAACAATAATTGCTGCACAATCAAATAATGCGCATGATCTCATTATTGAGCCAATATTTTGAGGGTCAGTTACTTGATCTAAAATTAATATTACTGATTTTGATTTTTTACTTTCTACTTTAACAAATTCTTCTAAACCTGGCCTTGCAAAATCTTTTGTTTTTAGAACTAATCCCTGTGTTGTGTTCTCATTTCCAAATCTTTTTGTAAATTCATTTTGAGGAAGAATGGTAATTTTTTGTATTTTAGATTCATATTTTTTGGCAAAATTAATCTGTTTTTTACTAATTATTAGCTCAATATGCTCTCTTTTATCATTTTGGAGAGCTGCTCTAACAGAATGTTGGCCAAAAATTGTATGAATTCCTTGATTTTTATTAGATTTATTATTTCTAAACTTAGTCATCATTTAATATCACAGATTTGTCTAATTAATACAATCTAGATATGTACAAAATAGCATTTTTTGTCTAAAAGGCCGTTGCTTTTACGAGTATACGTATTTTGCAAAGGTGAAACTGCTGTTTTAGATTGACATATATACTAATTTATTAGTATTGGCCAATTTCTTCAAACGGAGGGGTGGTCGAGTGGTTAAAGGCAGCGGACTGTAAATCCGCCCGCGTGAGCGTACGTAGGTTCGAATCCTACCCCCTCCACCATTATGGAGGTAATGGGATGAAAGCATTAAAGTGAGTGTGTGAAGCAGTCAGTTTAGTTGCGGGTGTAGCTTAGTGGTAAAGCTCCAGCCTTCCAAGCTGGCTACGAGGGTTCGATTCCCTTCACCCGCTCCATAACAAAATATTATTGGGGTAAAAAATGGCTAAAGCAAAATTCGAAAGAAACAAACCGCATTGTAACATAGGTACTGTTGGTCACGTTGACCATGGTAAAACAACATTAACTGCTGCTATAACAAAAATATTAGCAGAGTCAGGTGGAGCAGAATTTACAGATTACGCAAATATTGACAAAGCACCTGAAGAAAGAGAACGTGGTATTACGATATCTACTGCACACGTTGAATATGAAACTGAAGCAAGACATTATGCTCACGTAGATTGTCCTGGACACGCAGATTATGTTAAGAACATGATTACTGGCGCAGCTCAAATGGATGGTGGAATTTTAGTTGTTAATGCCGCTGACGGACCAATGCCTCAAACAAGAGAACACATACTTTTAGCTAGACAGGTAGGTGTACCTGCTCTTGTTGTATACATGAACAAAGTTGATCAAGTAGATGACAAAGAATTAATTGATCTAGTTGAAATGGAAATTAGAGAACTTCTTACTTCATATGAATTCCCAGGTGATACTATCCCAATCATTAAGGGTTCAGCTTTAGCAGCTCTTGAAGGTAGAGATGATGAAATTGGAAAAAATTCAATTATGGAATTGATGAAAGCAGTTGATGAACACATACCACAACCTAGCCGACCTGTAGATCAGCCTTTCTTAATGCCAGTTGAGGATGTATTTTCAATTTCTGGTAGAGGTACAGTTGTAACTGGAAGAATTGAACAAGGTCAAGTAAAAGTTGGAGAGGAAATTGAAATCCTAGGAATAAGAGAGCCTCAAAAAACTACCTGTACTGGAGTTGAAATGTTTAGAAAACTTCTAGACTCTGGTGAGGCAGGAGACAACGTTGGCGTTCTTCTTCGTGGAACAAAAAGGGAGGAAGTTGAACGTGGTCAAGTATTAGCAAAACCTGGTTCAATAAAACCTCATACAAAATTCAAAGCAGAAGCATATGTATTAAAAAAAGAAGAGGGTGGAAGACATACCCCATTCTTTTCAAACTATAGACCTCAATTCTACTTTAGAACAACTGATGTAACTGGAACAATTAAATTACCAGAAGGAACCGAAATGGTAATGCCTGGTGATAATATTGCTATGGAAGTTACTCTTTTGTCTCCAATTGCAATGGATAAAGGATTAAAATTTGCAATTAGAGAAGGTGGAAGAACAGTTGGCGCTGGAGTTGTTGCTGAAATTATTGAATAGTTTTAGAGACCGCTCTATCAGTTAGCCAATACTTATTAGGAGTGTAGCTCAACTGGTAGAGCACCGGTCTCCAAAACCGGGGGCTGCGGGTTCAAGTCCTGCCACTCCTGCCAAGAGAAATGAAAATATGAATATTGAAAAAAAGAAAACATCACCAGCTCTTTTTGTAAGACAAGTTAGACAAGAATTACAAAAAGTAACTTGGCCACAAAGAAGAGATACTTTTATTTCTTCTGCTATAGTCATATTATTAATTATATTATTCTCATTATTTTTTCTTTTAACTGATCAAATATGGTCTTTTTCAATAAGAAAAATAATTGAAATAGGTTCAGGCTTTTAATGAATAAAGCAAGATGGTACGTACTTCATGCCTATTCTGGTTATGAAAAAAAAGTTGCTGACAGCATTCTAGACCAAGCAACAAAACTTGGTGTTAAAGAACATATCGAGGAAATATCAGTACCCGTCCAAAATGTAGTTGAAGTAAAAAGAGGTGTTAGGGTTAATACAGAAAGGAAAATTTTTCCTGGATATATTCTTATTAAAATGAGCTTAAATGATGATACATGGCATATTATTAAGACAACTCCAAAGTTAAGTGGTTTTTTAGGTAACAAAGGTAAGCCAGTTCCTATTAGTAACGCTGAAGCAAAAAGAATATCTGAACAAGTTATTGATGGTGTAGAAAAATCTAGACCTGCGATTATGTATGATATTGGAGAACAAGTAAAAGTAATTGATGGACCCTTTGCATCATTTAACGGAGAGGTCGAACAAATAGATGAAGATAAAGCAAGATTAAGAGTAGCTGTTTCAATTTTTGGTAGATCAACACCTGTTGATTTAGAATATTCTCAGGTAGAAAAGGTATAAATTATGGCTAAAGAAATTTTAGGTTTAATTAAATTACAAATTCCTGCTGGAGGGGCCAACCCTTCACCTCCCGTTGGTCCTGCTCTTGGACAAAGAGGTTTGAACATAATGGATTTTTGTAAAGCATTTAATGATAAAACAAAAGATTTAGAAAAAGGTGCTCCAATTCCAGTTATTATTACAGCTTACAAAGATAGAAGTTTTGATTTTACTACTAAATTACCACCAGTAAGTTTTTATCTTAAAAAAGCTGCAAAGATCAAAAAAGGAAACTCAACTCCTGGAAGATCATTAGTAGGTAAAGTCTCAATGCAAGATATTGAAAAAATTGCCAAAGAAAAAATGCAAGATTTAAATGCTATTGATCTAGATGGAGCAATGAATATGGTTAAAGGATCTGCAGTTTCAATGGGTATGGAGGTAGTGGGTAAATGAAAATAACAAAGAATAGAAAACAAATGTTAGATAATTTTGACACTACAAAGGTTTATGAGCCATTAGAAGCAATTAAAATTTTAAAAGAAAAATCTTACGTAAAGTTTAAAGAGACAATTGATATTTCAATAAATCTTGGAATTGATAGTAACAAAACTGATCAAAATATTAAAGGTGTTGTAAATCTTCCTAATGGAACAGGAAAAGCTGTAAAGGTTGCAGTAATTGCAAATGAGGACAAACAAAAAGATGCTAAAAATAATGGTGCAGACTTGGTTGGAAGTGATGATTTGATTGAAACAATTTCTAAATCAAAAATAGAATTTGATGTTCTAATTGCGACTCCAGATATGATGCCTAAATTAGGTAAAGTAGCAAAAATACTAGGTCCAAAAGGATTAATGCCTAATCCTAAACTTGGAACAGTAACAAATGAAATTGCTAAATCAGTAAAGGATGCAAAATCAGGACAAGTTAAGTTTAAAAATGATAAATCTGGTATTGTACATGCTGGTGTTGGTAAAATAGAATTTAGTGAAGATGATTTGTTAGAAAATATTAAAACTTTTTATTCTTCAGTAGTTAAAAGCAAACCTGATACTGTTAAGGGTTCTTTTATAAAAAAGGTTACCATAGCTTCAACTATGGGAATTGGATTAAATATTAATCAAGCTAGCTTGCGTTAATTAATCCAATAGATGATCTTTGATCATCACCTGTCAAAGACTGCAGGAGCTTTAAGCTTAATACCCTGCATAGACTGAAGCGAGTCATTGATTTGCTTCTTGACAGGCTTTAAATTAGTTTGGTGGGCAAACTAATTTTAGCTAATATTGGATCTTTTGTGTCCAATTAAAACCGAGGTTGACGTGAAACGTTCTGAAAAAAAAGATTTTGTAAGTAGTCTCAAAGAAGACTTTACTAATGCTACCTCTGTAATTGTGGCTGAATATTCTGGGCTTACAGTTAATGAAACAGAGGAACTTAGAAAAGAAATGAGAGATAATGGAGCAAAATTTAAAGTAACTAAGAACAGACTCACTAAACTTGCTATCTCTGAAACTCAATTTAAAGATATTTCAGAACTTTTCAAAGGTCCAACAGCAATTGCCTATTCTGATGATGCAGTAGCACCAGCCAAAGTAGCAGTTAGTTTTGAGAAAAAATTTGAAAAGTTTAAAATTATTGGCGGAGGCTATAATGGTGAGAAAATTGATAAAGAAAAAATTGATTTTCTTGCAAAATTACCTTCTTTAGATGAGTTAAGAGGAAAAATAATAGGATTAATTTCTGCGCCAGCTCAAAAGATAGCGTCAATTGCAGTTGAACCTGGAGCGCAAATTGCCAGATTAATTAGTTCTAATAGTAGCAATAAACAAGAGTCGAACTAGGTATATAAGGAGAAATAAATGGCTGATTTAAATAAAATTGTTGAAGATCTCTCTTCACTCACCGTTCTTGAAGCAGCTGAATTAAGTAAATTGCTTGAAGAAAAATGGGGTGTATCTGCCGCTGCACCAGTTGCAGTTGCCGCAGCTCCAGCCGCAGGTGGTGGAGAAGCTGCTGCAGAAGAGAAAACAGAATTTGATATTGAACTATCTGAATCTGGATCTAATAAAATTGCAGTTATTAAAGAAGTAAGAACCATTACTGGTCTTGGCTTAAAAGAAGCAAAAGATCTAGTTGAAGGTGCACCTAAACCACTTAAACAAGGGGTTAAAAAGGAAGAAGCTGAAGAAATGAAAAAAGCATTAGAGGCAGCTGGAGCAAAAGTTGCACTAAAATAAATTGTTGGCCTTTAAAAAGGCCAACAAACATATAAAGAGTAAATATAGGAGATTAAGTGAGTTTAGATTATATTAACATTAAGAAAATTAGAAAATCTTTTGGTAAAATTCCCCTAGTTACATCTTTGCCAAATTTAGTTGAGGTTCAAAAAAGATCATTTGACAGCTTTCTTCAACTTAGAATTGATCCTGATAAAAGAGAAAATATAGGTCTCCACTCAATTTTCAAATCTGTTTTTCCAATCCATGATTATGCAGAAAGAGCAACAGTTGATTATGTTAGTTATAATTTAGGCGTACCTAAATATGATGTAGAAGAGTGTTCCCAAAGAGGTATGACATATGGAACTCCACTTCTTGTAAATTTCCGATTAATAATTTGGGATATTGATGAAATAGCAGGTACTAAATCTGTACGAGATATTAAAGAGCAAGAAGTTTATATGGGCGACATACCTCTTATGACAAATAATGCAACATTTGTAGTTAATGGCACTGAAAGAGTAGTTGTTAGTCAAATGCATCGATCGCCTGGTGTCTTTTTTGATCATGATTTTGGTAAAACCCATACAAGTGGGAAATATCTTTTTAATGCAAGGATCATTCCATATAGAGGCTCTTGGTTAGATTTTGAGCATGATGCAAAAAACAACATTCATGCAAGAATTGATAGAAAAAGAAAGTTTCC
Organism: uncultured Alphaproteobacteria bacterium; assembly: GCA_902622475.1. Lineage (GTDB taxonomy): Bacteria > Pseudomonadota > Alphaproteobacteria > HIMB59 > CACPNW01. The sequence continues at coordinate 17,168 of CACNPW010000011.1, forward strand.
AGTTACAACATTATTTAAATGCCTTTTAAGCAAACAATCCGAAAACTATATCAATGATTGTGAAAAAAACAAAATTGAGCCTGACCCTAAAAGAATACTTGGAATGACAGGTGAAGAAATATTATCATTATTTTATGAAAATGTAATATATAGAAAAAATGAATTTGGCTGGGCATTTAAACAAGATTTATCTTTTTACAAAGGTAAAATTCTAAATTTTGATTTAATTGACTCTAAAAATGGAAAAATTATTCTATCTAAAGGTACAAAAATAAATCAAAAAATTATTAAAGATTTTAAAAAGAAAAATGTTTCTAACTTTACTTTATCAGAGGAGTCTATTCACGGCTTTTTCTTATCTTCAGATATAATTGATGAAAAAACAGGTAAAATATTTTTTGAAGCGGGACACGAAATAGATGATGAGTTTATTCAGTTTATAAATGAAAATAAAATTAACAAACTCGATATCTTAAAAACTGACAACATTGAAATTGGTTCATTTATAAGAAATACCTTGCAGTTAGATAAAGCAAGATCAAGAGAAGAGGCGCTTTTTGAAATTTTCAAAATTCTAAGACCAGGTGAGCCGCCTACAATTGAAACTGCTGAAAACTTATTTAACAACCTTTTCTTTAACGCAGATCGATACGACTTATCTTCAGTGGGAAGATTAAAAATTAATGCAAAATTTAAAAAAAATACCCCAATTACTCAAAGAGTATTAGACAAAAGTGACATTATAGATGTGGTTGCACATATGCATAATTTAATAGACGGTAAAGGTGAAATTGACGATATTGATCACTTAGCTAATAGAAGAGTTAGATCAGTTGGAGAGCTTTTAGAAAACCAATATAGAATTGGTTTATTAAAAATGGACCGAGCAATCAAAGAACGATTAAGTTCGCTTGAAGTTGATAATATAATGCCTCAAGATATTATTAACGCAAAACCTGTAGTCGCTTCCATTAAAGAATTTTTTGGTTTAAGCCAACTAAGCCAATTCATGGACCAAACTAATCCATTAAGTGAAATCACCCATAAAAGAAGAGTATCCGCACTTGGTCCTGGTGGTTTAAATAGAGAAAGAGCTGGCTTTGAAGTAAGAGATGTACATCAAACTCATTATGGTAGAATTTGTCCAATTGAAACTCCAGAAGGAGCTAATATTGGCTTAATTAATAGCTTAGCATCATACTCTAGAATCAATAAATATGGTTTTATTGAAACTCCATATAGAATTGTTAATTCAGGTAAAGTTTCAGATAAGGTAATTTATTTGAGCGCAATAGATGAAGAGGATTTTGTTATTGCCCAGGCAAATGCAGAAGTTGATTCTAAAGGAAAATTTTCTAATCAAATTGTTAGTTGTAGAAAAAATGGAGAATTTATAAATGTTGATATTGATGCAATTGATTTGATGGATGTATCTCCTCAACAACTTGTTTCTGTAGCTTCTTCACTAATACCTTTTTTAGAAAATGATGATGCTAACAGGGCCCTTATGGGGTCAAACATGATGAGACAAGCGGTTCCGTTAATAAAGCCAAAAGCACCTCTTGTTGGTACGGGTATGGAGTATACTGTTGCGAACGATAGTGGATCTACAATTGTTGCCAAAAGAGAAGGTGTAGTTGATCAACTAGATGCTAATAGAATAGTTATTAGGATTACTGACAAGAATGATAAAAGTTTAAATAAAATTGATATTTATAACCTTTCAAAGTTCCAAAGATCTAATCAGAACACATGTATAACGCAAAGACCACTTGTAAACGTTGGAGATAAAGTTTTAAGAAATCAAGTTATTGCAGATGGACCAGCAACAGAACTAGGTGAACTAGCGCTTGGAAGAAATGTTCTAGCAGCTTTTATGCCATGGAATGGTTATAACTTTGAAGACTCAATTTTAATATCCGAAAAAGTAGTTCAAGATGATGTATTTACTTCAATTCATGTTGAGGAATTCGAAGTTATGTCAAGAGATACTAAATTAGGACCAGAAGAAATCACTCGAGATATTCCAAACGCAAGTGAAGAAATGCTAATAAATTTGGATGAAACAGGGATAGTTTATGTAGGTGCTGAAGTAAATTCTGGTGATATTTTAGTAGGTAAAGTAACTCCTAAGGGAGAGTCACCAATGACACCTGAAGAAAAACTGTTGAGAGCCATATTTGGTGAAAAGGCTGCTGATGTTAAAGATACAAGTTTAAGAGTTCCTCCTGGAGTAAAAGGCACAATTGTTGAGATAAGAGTTTTCTCAAGAAGAGGGATAGAAAAAGATGAAAGAGCAATTAGTATAGAGAACAATCAAATTCAAGTTATTGCAAGAGATAGAGATGATGAACTAAAAATTTTAGAAAAAAGCTTTGGGAATCATCTACGCGAATTATTAAATGGACAAACATTTGTGTCAGGTAGTGACAAATTTACAAAAAATTCAATTATAAAGTACGAAATGATTGAAGACTTGCAGTTAAGTGATTTACTTAAAGTAAATATTTCGGATGATAAGAAAAGTAAGCAAATTGATTCTTTAGTAAAAAACTATGAAAATCAATTAGGAAATATCAATCAGAAATTTGAAAATAAAATTGATAAGATCCAAAGCGGAGATGAACTTCTTCCTGGTGTATTAAAATTAATCAAAGTATTTATTTCAGTGAAAAGAAAACTTCAACCTGGTGATAAAATGGCAGGAAGGCATGGTAATAAAGGTGTTATTTCAAAAATATGTCCAGTTGAGGATATGCCTTATTTGGCAGATGGTACTCCAGTTGATATAGTTTTAAATCCTCTTGGGGTCCCAAGCAGAATGAATATCGGTCAAATTTTAGAAACACACCTTGGATGGGCATCTGCATCTCTTGGAAGACAAGTAAATGAAATGATTAAAAAAATACAAACAAAGGGACAAACAGATGATTTAAGAAAAAAACTTTTAGAAATTTATAACCTTGAAAATCACAAGAAAATCATAAAAGACATGAATGATGATGAGATTTTAGAATTAGGTAACAACTTAAAAGATGGCATTCCTTTTGCTACACCAGTTTTTGATGGTGCAAAAGAAAAAGATATAACTGAATTATTATCTCAATCAGGTGTTTCAAACACTGGTCAAGAAATACTTTATGATGGAATTACAGGTAAAAAATTTGAGAGACCAGTAACAGTTGGATATATGTATATGCTAAAACTACATCACCTTGTAGATGAAAAAATTCACGCAAGATCAATTGGACCTTATAGCTTGGTAACCCAACAACCTTTAGGAGGAAAAGCGCAATTTGGTGGTCAAAGGTTTGGTGAAATGGAGGTTTGGGCTTTGGAAGCATACGGCGCCGCTTACACTCTTCAAGAAATTTTAACAATTAAATCTGATGATGTAGCAGGAAGAACCAAAGTATATGAATCAATTGTTAAAGGTGATAATAATTTTGAATCTGGTACTCCAGAGTCATTTAATGTCATGGTGAAGGAGTTAAGGTCTCTTGGTTTAAACTTAGATTTTAAAGAAAATCTAAGAGATAATAATATAACTAACTTAATAGGGTCAGATGAATAAAGAGCTTACAAATATTTTTAATCAAAGTTTAGGTGTTCAAAACTTTAATAGTCTTAAAATTTCTATAGCTAGTCCAGACAATATTAGATCATGGTCATTTGGCGAAATTAAAAAACCTGAAACAATCAATTACAGAACTTTTAAACCTGAAAAAGATGGACTCTTTTGCTCTAGAATTTTTGGCCCAGTCAAGGATTATGAATGTCTTTGTGGTAAATATAAAAGAATGAAATTCAGAGGTATCATATGTGAAAAATGTGGTGTTGAAGTCACTCTTTCTAAGGTGCGTAGAGATAGAATGGGTCATATTGAATTAGCTGCTCCGGTTTCACACATTTGGTTTATGAAATCTCTACCAAGTAGAATTGCAACATTGCTTGATATGACAATCAAAAATCTTGAAAAAGTTTTATATTTTGAGCAGTTTATTGTTGTTGAACCAGGCTTAACAGATTTAAAAAAAGGACAAATAATATCTGAAGAGGAATTTATTAATTATCAGGACGAATACGGTGAAGATTCTTTTAGTGCAGCAATCGGTGCTGAAGCAATCGAACAAATGCTTTTAAGTATTGATTTAGAAGCTGATTATAACCAACTTAAGATCGATTTAACCGAAACTAAATCTGAATTAAAAAAAACAAAAATTACTAAAAGATTAAAATTAATTGAGTCATTCATTGTATCAAAAAACAAACCAGAATGGATGATTATGAGGGTTTTGCCTGTGATTCCACCCGAATTAAGGCCACTAGTCCCACTTGACGGCGGAAGATTTGCCACAAGTGATTTGAACGACTTATATAGAAGAGTTATCAATAGAAATAATCGTTTAAAAAGATTAATTGATTTAAGAGCGCCAGATATAATAATCAGAAACGAAAAAAGAATGCTTCAAGAGTCTGTTGACGCATTATTTGATAATGGAAGAAGAGGCAGAGTTATAACCTCAACTAATAAGAGACCTCTAAAATCTCTTTCGGATATGTTAAAAGGAAAACAAGGAAGATTTAGACAGAATCTTCTTGGTAAAAGGGTAGATTATTCTGGAAGGTCAGTAATTGTAGTCGGCCCAAATCTGAAACTTCATCAATGTGGTATCCCAAAAAAAATGGCTTTAGAACTATTTAAACCATTTATTTTTCATAAACTTGATATCTATGGATGGGCAAATACAATAAAAGCTGCAAAAAAACTTGTTGAGAAAGAAGATCCAAGAGTTTGGGATATTTTAGAGGAAGTAATAAGGGAGCATCCAGTTCTTTTAAATAGAGCTCCAACTTTACATAGATTAGGCATTCAAGCATTTGAACCTATTTTGATTGAAGGCAAATCTATTCAATTACATCCTTTAGTATGTACAGCTTTCAACGCTGATTTTGATGGTGATCAAATGGCAGTGCATGTGCCCCTTAGTCTAGAAGCTCAACTTGAAGCCAGAGTACTCATGATGAGTACTAATAATATTTTATCTCCATCAAGCGGTAAACCTATAATAGTGCCATCTCAAGATATAGTTCTTGGTATTTATTATCTATCAATATCAAGAGATAATCAAAAAGGTGAGGGTAGATACTTTATAGATTTAAATGAAGTAGAGAAAGCTTTAGAAAATTCAGATATCAATCTTCATTCAAAAATTAATGCAAGAATCATTAATAATAATGGCGAAGCGATTACAGTCAAAACCACACCAGGAAGAATGATCTTAGGTAGCGTATTGCCAAATAATAAGAATATTACTTTTGAAATGATAAATAAAATTTTAACAAAAAAAGAAGTAAGTAATATAATCGATACTGTTTATAGATTTTGTGGTCAAAAAGATACGGTATTATTTGCTGATCATATTATGCAAATAGGTTTTAAATATGCTGCTATTGCGGGTATATCATTTGGAAAAGATGATCTTATTATTCCTTATGAAAAAGACAACCTCCTAAATGATACTCAAAATAAAGTTCAGGAATATGAAAATCAGTACCAAGATGGGTTAATAACACAAGGTGAAAAATATAACAAAGTTGTAGATGCTTGGTCAGAGTGTACTAATAAAGTGGCAGATAAAATGTTAGAAGTCATATCAAATCCATCTGAAACTCAGCCAATTAACTCAGTCTACATGATGGCACATTCAGGCGCTAGAGGTTCTGCAGCACAACTTAAGCAATTGTCTGGAATGAGAGGTCTAATGGCAAAACCTTCAGGAGAAATAATTGAAAATCCTATAAAATCTAATTTTAAAGAAGGATTGTCCGTTCTTGAATACTTTACTTCTACTCATGGTGCACGTAAAGGTCTTGCGGATACTGCGTTAAAAACTGCAAGTAGTGGTTATTTAACAAGAAGATTAGTAGATGTTGCTCAAGACGCTGTAATACGAGAAGAAAATTGCGGAACTAAAAATGGAGTCATGGTTGAAGAAATAGTTGAATCAGGAAATATAACCTCTCCTTTGACTGAGAGAATTTTAGGCAGAACCCCAGTCGATGATATTTTAGACCAAAACAATGAAGTTATTGTTAAGTCTGGAGACATAATTTCTGAAAATCACCTGGACTTAATATCAAAGCTTGGAATAAGATCTTTAAAAATTAGATCTGTTCTTACCTGTGATACTGAAGATGGAATCTGTTCCGTATGTTATGGAAGAGATCTTGCAAGAGGCACACCAGTTAATATTGGTGAGGCAGTAGGTATAATTGCAGCTCAATCAATTGGTGAACCTGGAACACAATTAACAATGAGAACATTCCATATCGGAGGAGCAGCAAGTTCTTCTGTAGAACAATCAAAAGCAACCTCACCAGTTTCAGGAAAAATAAAGTTTGAAAATATAAAAATTATTGAGGATAAATTTAAAAATAAGATTGTTTTAAGTAGGAATGGTAAAATCAAAATATTAGATGATAATACTGATAAATATTCCTCAAATATACCATTTGGATCTAAACTAATAGTTAGTGAAGGAGAGGATGTTGAAATCAACCAAACACTTGCTGAATGGGATCCATATACATTACCTATTATTGCTGAAAGAAATGGATACGTTAGTTACGTTGATTTAAAACAAGGAGTTTCTTTTAGAGAATCAATTGATGATACAACCGGTATCTCAAGTAAAATAGTAATAGATTGGAGTCAAAATCAGAAAAGCAAAAATTTTAAACCTGCGATTAATATAACAGATAACAAAGTAGGTGAAAAAATTGATGATAACAATTTTTCTAATTATCCAATGTCAATAGATTCAATTTTAAGTGTAGAAGATGGTCAAGAAGTTACAGCAGGACAGGTTATTGCAAGAATTCCAAAAGAATCATCCAAAACAAAAGATATAACTGGAGGATTGCCAAGAGTAGCTGAACTGTTTGAAGCTAGAAAACCAAAAGATCCAGCTATAATGTGTGAGATAGATGGAAAAATTTCTTTTGGTAAAGATTACAAAAATAAACGTAGAGTTATAATTAACTCTTTAGATGAAAAAGATTCTTTTGAACTTTTGATTCCAAGGTCAAAATACTTAAATGTTCAAGAGGGTGATTTTGTAAAAAAAGGAGATATTTTAGTTGAAGGTACTCCAGTTCCACACGATATATTAAGAATATTGGGTGTTGAAGAGTTAGCTAGATACCTAGTTAGAGAGGTACAATCAGTTTACAAACTTCAAGGTGTTTATATTAATGATAAGCACATAGAAACAATTGCAAGACAAATGCTCCAAAAGGTTCTTATTAAAGATCCAGGAGAATCAAATTTAATTTCCGGAGAACAAATTCAAAGAAGAGATGTAATTAAACTTAACAAAATACTTATTAGTGAAAATAAAAAAGAGGTTGTATATGAGCCAGTTCTTTTGGGAATAACTAAAGCAAGTTTACAAACCGGCTCATTCATATCAGCAGCTTCTTTTCAGGAAACTACAAAAGTTCTTACTGATGCTGCCACATTAGGAAAAGTTGACACACTAAAGGGTTTGAAAGAAAATGTTATTGTCGGAAGATTAATTCCTGCAGGAACTGGAAAACTGACCACCGATTATGAAAATATAGCAATTGAAGCAGATATGAATATAGCTAATGAAAAAAAGCCAGAAAATATAGAAAATTAGTAATTTTTTTTGTATATCTGCTTGACTTTAATGAAATGAGTTAATAAAGACCCCTACGATTTGTTAAAGGTCGTGGATTAATATCCAAACACTTAACTTGAGGACGAAATGCCAACTATAAACCAACTTGTTAGAAAAGGTAGATCTGCTGTAAAAAAAAGGAATAAAGTTCCTGCATTAGACAAGAGTCCTCAAAAAAGAGGAGTATGCACAAGAGTTTATACAACTACTCCAAAAAAACCAAATTCAGCACTTAGAAAAGTCGCCAGGGTTAAACTAACTAATGGACAAGAAGTATCAGCTTATATACCCGGTGAAGGTCATAACTTACAAGAACACTCAGTTGTTTTAATTAGGGGTGGTCGTGTAAAAGATCTTCCAGGTGTAAGATATCACATTTTAAGAGGAACATTAGATACTCAGGGAGTTTCGTCAAGAAAACAAAGGCGATCACTCTATGGAGCAAAAAGACCGAAGTAATTATGTCTAGAAGAAGAGCAGCAGAGAAAAGAACTATACTTCCAGATCACAAATACAAAGATTTAGTATTAGCAAAATTTATGAACAGAATTATGCTCGATGGTAAAAAATCTACTTCAGAAAGAATTGTATACGGAGCTTTTGATTTAGTTTCTAAAAAAACAGATAAAACTCCAATTGAATTTTTTCATGAAGCTTTGAACAATGTTAAACCATCATTAGAAGTAAGATCTCGTAGGGTTGGCGGTGCTACTTATCAAGTACCTATGGAAGTTAGACCAAAAAGAGCACAAACTTTAGCTATGAAATGGATTGTTGACTCAGCTACAAAAAGAAATGAAAAAACTATGAGAGAAAGAGTTGCTAATGAAATAATTGATGCATTTAACAACAAAGGTAATGCAGTAAAAAAAAGAGAAGAAACTCATAAAATGGCTGACGCAAATAGAGCATTTTCACACTTTAGGTGGTAAACATTATGACAAGATCTCATCCTTTAACAAAATATCGAAATATAGGTATCATGGCTCATATTGATGCTGGAAAAACAACTACTACAGAGAGAATATTATATTACACTGGAAAATCACATAAAATTGGAGAGGTGCATGATGGTGCTGCAACAATGGATTGGATGGAGCAAGAACAAGAAAGAGGTATAACAATTACCTCAGCAGCCACTACTTGTTTTTGGAAAGATCATAGAATAAATATAATTGATACTCCGGGTCACGTAGACTTTACTATTGAAGTAGAGAGATCACTTAAAGTTTTAGATGGAGCTGTTGCTGTTTTTGATGGTGTTGCTGGTGTTGAACCACAATCTGAAACTGTTTGGAGACAGGCAGATAAATATAAGGTTCCAAGGATGTGTTTTGTAAATAAACTTGATAGAACTGGTGCAAATTTTTTTATGTGCGTTGATATGATATCAGATCGTTTAGGATCCTATCCTTTAGTAACACAATTACCGATCGGAATTGAAAGTAACTTAAAAGGCGTTGTTGATTTAGTTGCAAATAAAGCAATTATTTGGCAAGACGAAAGTTTAGGAGCGAAGTTTGATGTTGTAGATATTCCGGATGATCTTAAAGATCAATCTGCTGAATATAGACTAAAATTAATTGAAAAGGCTGTTGAAGAAGATGACTCAATTATGGAAAAATATCTAGAAGGAAATGAGCCATCTGTTGAAGAATTAAAATTATGTATAAGAAAAGGAACATTAAATAGTTCATTTGTTCCAGTTTTAACTGGATCAGCCTTTAAAAATAAAGGTGTTCAACCTCTTTTGGACGCAGTAATTGATTACATGCCATCTCCTACGGATGTTGCAAGTGTTAAAGGTGTTGATGTAAGTGATGATTCAAAAGAATTAGTCCGTAAATGTGAAGACAGTGAACCTTTCAGTGCTTTAGCTTTTAAAATAATGACAGATCCGTTTGTAGGCAGTTTGACATTTGCTAGAGTATATTCGGGATCAATTAATACCAAAGATAGTGTTTTAAATTCTAATTCTGGAAAAAAAGAAAATATAGGTAGAATGTTATTAATGCATGCAAATAATAGAGAAGAAATAAAAACTGCGAACGCAGGTGATATTGTTGCTCTAGTTGGTTTAAAAGATGTGACAACTGGTGAAACTTTATGTGCATCCGATAATCCAATAGTTTTAGAAAAAATGGACTTCCCTGATCCTGTAATTGAGGTAGCCGTTGAACCAAAAACTAAAGTTGATCATGAAAAAATGGGTCAGGCATTAGGAAGATTAGCTCAAGAAGACCCAAGTTTTAGAGTAACAACTGATCATGAAAGTGGACAAACAATAATCAAAGGCATGGGAGAACTTCATTTAGAAATTCTAGTTGATAGAATGAAAAGAGAGTTTAAAGTTGAAGCAAATGTTGGAGCCCCACAAGTTGCCTATCGAGAAACAATATCAAATTCATATGATGTTGACTATACGCATAAAAAACAATCTGGTGGCGCTGGTCAATTTGCTAGAGTAAAAATAAAGTTTGAACCTGGCAAACCCGGAAGTGGTTATGAATTTATAAATCAAATTAAAGGTGGGAATATACCTACAGAACATATACCTGGGGTTGAAAAAGGTCTAAAAGCTCAACAACAAACGGGTGTTATAGCAGGATTTCCATGTATAGACTTTAAGGCAACCCTTTATGATGGTGCTTATCATGATGTTGATTCATCTGTTCTTGCATTTGAAATTGCATCAAGAGCAGCTTTCAGAGAAGGTATTGCTAAAGCAAATCCAGTATTGCTTGAGCCGATGATGAAAGTGGAAGTTGTTACACCTGAAGAGTATATGGGTGACGTAATTGGAGATCTGAATAGTAGAAGAGGTCAAGTTCAGGAGATGTCCACCAGGGGTAATGCTAATGTGGTAGATGCTATGGTTCCGCTTGCTAATATGTTTGGTTATGTAAATAACCTTAGATCATTATCACAAGGTAGGGCCAATTACACAATGCAATTTGACCATTATGAAGAAGTACCTTCAAATGTTGCAGAAGAAGTAAAGGCAAAGTTAGCATAATGGATAATCAAAACATTAGAATTAGACTAAGGGGCTATGATAACTCTCTACTAGATACAAGTACACAAGACATAATTAACACCGCTAAAAGAACAGGTGCTAAAGTTAAAGGCCCAATTCCACTACCAACTAGATTTGAGAGATTTACTGTAAATAAATCTCCGCACATAGATAAAAAAAGTAGAGACCAACTAGAAATAAGAACCCATAATCGTCTTTTAGATATAATTGATCCAACACCTCAAACTGTTGATGCTTTGATGAAGTTAGACTTATCTGCAGGTGTTGAAGTAGACATAAAAATTTAGAATGCTTAGATCAGGTTTAATAGCTACGAAAATTGGTAATAGTTCATACTATCATGACGATGGTAAGAATACTCATGTTACTCTCTTAAAAATTGACGAATGTGTTGTATCAAATGTTAAGACTTTAGATAAAGACGGTTATAATGCTGTCCAACTAGCCTCAATTGAAACAGGTAAAGATATTTCACATATAAATAAACCACAAAGAAAAATTTTTTCTTCAATTAAAATTAAACCAAAAAAAATTATAAAAGAATTTAGAGTTGATACTAATAATATATTAGAAATCGGAACAAAACTAAATGTAGATCACTTTAAAATTGATCAATTTGTTGATGCTAGTAGCATATCAATTGGTAAAGGTTTTGCGGGTGTAATGAAAAGACATAATTTTGGAGGACTTAGAGCGTCGCACGGTGTTTCAATTTCTCACAGATCACATGGGTCTACTGGGCAAAACCAAGATCCAGGAAGAGTGTTTAAAGGCAAAAAAATGGCCGGTAGAATGGGTAACAAAAAAGTAACTAAACAAAATTTAAAAGTAATTGATATAGATAGTGAGAATAATATTTTAATCGTTAAAGGTTCAGTTCCAGGAAAAAAAAATTCGATTATCTATCTAAAAGATTCGGTTAAAAAATTATTATGAAACAATTAGTATTAAATCTAAAAAATAAACCTGTTGGAGATGTTGAACTAGACTCAGGTATTTTTGGTCTCAAAACTTTTCCAGATTTAATACATCAATATATTAGATATCAAAATGCAAAATCAAGACAAGGCTCTCATAAAACTAAGACCAGATCTGAAATCGCCGGACGTAGTAAAAAACCTTTTTCCCAAAAAGGCACAGGTAATGCTAGACAGGGAAGTAATAAACCACCTAATTTTAGAGGTGGAGCAGTGGCAATGGGACCTCAAAATAGAGATCACTCTTTTAGATTAAATAAAAAAGAAAAAAAACTGGCTTTAAAGTCTGCACTATCTACTAAGTTAAAAGAAGAAAAAATAGTGATTATCGACACTTTTGAAATTAAAAGTTTTAAAACAAAAGATCTAAACTTAGATTTAAAAGAATTTGATTATAAATCAGCTTTATTTATTTATTCAGAAAATGGAATTGATAAAAATTTTAAACTAGCATCTTCAAATATTCCAAAAGTATCAATTTTAAATCAGAAGGGTATAAATGTTAAAGATCTTATTACTTTTGATAAAGTTTTTATTGAGAAAAAGTCCATAACAGAAATAACTAATAGGTTGTCACAATGAATAAAAATTTTAATATCTCAATAGAAAGAGCTTATGATATCATTAAGAAGCCTATTACCACTGAGAAATCAACAAACTTACAACAATTTAATCAATATTCATTTGTTGTTTCAAAAAATTCTAATTCTCTTGAAATTAAAAAAGCTGTTGAAATGATCTTTAAGGTTAAAGTTACTAAAGTTAATACTTCAATATTAAGAGGAAAAGGCAAGACTTTTAAGGGACAATATGGTTTTAGAAAAGACACCAAAAGAGCAATAGTTACACTTAATGAAGGTAATACAATTGACTCATCATTGGAGATTAAATAATGCTTATTAAATTTAAACCCATCACTCCAGGACTTAGAGGTACAGTTTTAGTTTCTAAAAAAGAACTTTCCAATGAGAAGCCATACAAAACTCTAATAAAAAAAGCTAAGTCAACTGGGGGTAGAAATAACCAAGGTAGAATTACCTCTAGAAGAATGGGAGGTGGTGTAAAAAGAAAGTATAGATTAATAGATTTTAAGAGATCTAAAACTGATATTAATGCTAAAATTATAAGGAACGAATATGATCCAAATAGATCTGCTTTTATTTCATTGGTTAAATACGATGACGGAGAACACAAATACATAATTTCACCAAAAAATATTAAAGTTGGAGAAGAAATAATATCTGGAGAAAATGTCCCTATTAAAGTAGGAAATTGCTTACCTATAAATAACATTCCAATTGGAACAAATATCCATAACATAGAATTAAAACCTGGAGCAGGCGCACAATTAATTAGATCCGCAGGTACGTCTGCCCAAATAGTTTCAAAAGAGCAACCATATGTTCAAATTAAACTTATCTCTGGAGAAATTAGACATATTAATAAAAAATGCAAAGCTACCATTGGTGAAGTTTCAAATCCTGATCAAAAAAACATAAAATTAGGCAAAGCTGGTAGAAAAAGATATCTTGGTTCTAGACCGAAAGTAAGAGGTGTAGTAATGAATCCTGTTGATCATCCTCACGGTGGTGGAGAAGGAAGAACATCAGGAGGAAGAGATCCAGTTACACCATGGGGTGTTTCTACAAAAGGAAAAAAAACAAGGAATAATAAAAAGACCGACATATTTATTATTAATAGGAAGAAAAAATAATGACAAGATCAATTTGGAAGGGACCATTCGTTGACAGAACACTTATCAAGAAAGCAGAAAAAATATCAAAGTCTGGAAGGAAAGAAGTTTTGAAAACCTGGTCCAGAAGATCTACTATTCTTCCTGAGTTTGTAGGAATAACCTTTGGTGTTTATAACGGCCAAAAATTTGTACCAGTAACCGTTAATGAGCAAATGGTCGGGCACAAACTAGGTGAGTTTTCGCCAACTAGGAGTTTTAAAGGTCATACGGCTGCAGACAAAAAGGCTGAGCAGAAATGAACCAGAGTCTTACAGCAGTTGCAAAAGATAATATGGTTAGGATAAGTCCAACAAAACTATCCATTTTGGTAAAAAGTATAGTAAACTTGAGTGTTAGCTCAGCAATTCACCAACTTCAATTTTCTTCGAAGAGAGTTTCAAGAACTATACTAAAAGTATTGAATGCTGCAGTAGCAAATGCAGAAAATAATAAGCAATTAGACATAGATAAACTTTTTGTTAAAGAGGTTTTTGTAGGTAAAAGTTTACGAATGAAAAGATGGAGGCCTAGAGCTAAAGGAAGAGCTGCTTCAATAATTAAACCATTTAGTAAAGTAACAATAGTTGTTGAAGAAAGATCTGAAATTAAAAAGGAAAAAAAATAATGGGACAAAAAGTTAATCCTTACGGCATAAGACTTGGTATTAATAAAACATGGTCATCTAGGTGGTTTTCTAAAAATCAATACACTGAATTATTACATCAAGATTTAAAAATTAAAAACTATGTTGAGAAAAAATTAAAAAACGCAAGTATATCTAAGATAAATATTGAAAGGGCAGCAAAAAAACTAAGGGTTTCAATATATAGTTCAAGACCAGGTATAATTATTGGAAAAAAAGGTGCTGATATTGAAACTTTAAAAAACGATCTCTCGAAAATGTCTAATCTTGAAGTATTTTTAGATATTAAAGAGGTAAGAAAACCAGAAGTAGAAGCTAAGTTAGTTGCAGAAAATATAGCTTCTCAACTTGAGAAAAGAATTTCTTTCAGAAGAGCAATGAAGAAAGCTGTCCAATCTGCAATGAGATTAGGAGCAAAAGGCGTAAAGGTTGTTTGTAGTGGACGTTTAGGTGGCGCTGAGATAGCTAGAACAGAAAAATATCATGAGGGAAGTGTACCCTTACACACTTTAAGAGGTGATATTGACTATTCTACAGCAGAAGCAGAGACTACTTATGGTATTTGTGGAATTAAGGTTTGGATAAATAAAGGGGAGATATTAAATAAAGACCCATATGCAAGTGAAAAAAAACAAATAGATCAAGGGAGTGTTAGATAATGAATATGTTATCCCCAAAAAAAACAAAATATAGAAAACAGTTTAAAGGAAGAATACACGGTGATTCAAAAGGTAACTATTCTCTAAATTATGGAAGCTTTGGACTTAAAGCCATGGAGCCTGAAAGAGTAACTTCTAGACAAATAGAAGCTGCAAGAAAAGCAATTACTAGATATTTAAAAAGAGCTGGTAGAATGTGGATTAGAATATTTCCAGATGTACCGGTATCAAAAAAACCTGCAGAAGTTAGAATGGGTAAAGGCAAAGGTTCTATCGAATATTGGGCTTGTAGAGTTAAACCTGG
>CACNPW010000012.1 GCA_902622475.1 uncultured Alphaproteobacteria bacterium
ACTAGAAAAATCAAAAAAGTTTACAAAAGATATTTGTAAAAAATTACATATAGCAACAGCTGCCTATGACGTATTTGACAACTATGATGAAGCCTTGAATTTTTGTCAAAACCAATCCTATCCTCTTGTAATTAAAGCTGATGGTTTAGCAGCAGGAAAAGGAGTTATTATTTGTCAAACAATGGAAGATGCAAAAGATGCACTGATTAAATGTTTTAAAGATAATTCTTTTGGTGATGCTGGTTCAGTTGTTGTTATTGAAGAATTTTTAGTTGGTGAAGAGGTAAGCCTATTTTCACTTGTTGATAAAAACGGATTTGTGTTGCCACTTACAACAGCACAAGATCATAAAAAAATCTTGGAAGGAGAAAAAGGGTTAAATACTGGTGGTATGGGAGCTTACACACCTGTTCCTTCTATTTCGTCAAATAAAATGAATGCATTATCCAAAACATTTGTTGAACCTATTGTTCAACATCTTGCAGAACAAGGCATCAAGTATCAAGGAATGTTTTATGCAGGATTAATTCTAACAGATAAGGGTCCAAATTTACTCGAAATTAATGTTCGTTTCGGCGATCCGGAAACACAAGCAATTATTCCACTATTAGAAACAGATTTATTAGAACTCCTTCATGCATCAGCGATAGGTACCTTAAATAAAATAAAAAAAATTAAGTGGAAAAATGATTACGCCATGACAGTAGTAATGGCTGCTCATGGTTATCCTGAGGATTATAAAAAATTAACACCAATTAATAATTTGGAAAATCTTACTTTAACAACGGATGACTATTTATTTCATGCAGGAACAATGCTTAAAGAAAACAAATGGCTCTCTAATGGTGGGCGTGTTTTAAATATCTCTAATACGGGTAAGGATTTAAAAACTATTAGAGAAACTATTCACAATATAATTAATCAAATTAATTGGGATGAGGGATATTATCGAAAAGATATTGGTTGGAGATATATTGATGAGTAATTCTTTTTTAGTTGAAGGAAAAACAAAAATTATTGAGAAAACAAATGATCAAAATATCATTCGAATTGTAACAAAAGATTTTTTAACAGGTGGGGATGCGGCGAAGAAAGAGGAAATTAGAGATATTGGAATACAAAAGACAAAACAAACAAGTAATGTGTTTAGTATGCTAACCAAGGCAGGTATTGCAACATCATTTATTGAACAAGATTCACCAAACAGTCTTTTAAGTTACAACTGTAATATGCTTCCTTTAGAATTTGTAGTAAGACGTTATGCATGGGGAAGTTATTTAAGTAGAAACACTCAATTTGAAAAAGATAAAAGCAATCCTCATCAATTTGAAAACTTAGTTTGGGAAATATTTCATAAACAAGCTGTTGTTATTCCTCCTCATGTTGCAGAACCTGTTCAAATGGACGAGAGTGAAGCGAGAAGACAATTTTTAAAAGATGGAAAATGGGAAGAGGGTGTATTTACGGATCCTTTAGTAAAAACTGGAGAAGAGTGGGAGTTATTTTCTGCCAAACAGCCTATAACAAGTAAAAGCTTGATGAAAACCAAAAAATTATTGTCTGATCAAGAATTAGAAATAGCTATTAACAAAATTATTCTTCCAAGTTTTGAGCTTATTGAAGACAAATGGAAAACTATTAAGACAATTGATGGCCCTATACATCTAGTTGATATTAAGTTTGAGCTAGGTTTTAAAGTATCAGATAATTCGTTAGTTTTATCTGATGTCGTTGATAATGATAGTTGGCGAATATGGCCTGGAGGAGATCCAACTAAACAGTTAGATAAGCAATCTTTTCGTGAAGGAGAAGATTTAGTAAATGTTGCCAATAAATATCAATTAGTAACGCAGTTAACTGATCAATTTAATTAAAGTTAATAATTTAATTTTCTATAATCGTTAAATGACCCATTTTTCTTTTTTGTTTAATTTCTGTTTTTAAATAATCATAAAAAAATTCGTTATCCTTAAATTTTTTTTTTCGGTACGGTGATATCTCATCACCAATTAAATTAATCATTTTGGCATTATATAATTTTTTTGTTTCAATTTTTTCTAAGCCGCATACTGCTCGTACATGATTTTCAAATTGACTAATATTATGAGAGTTCATTGTCAGATGTCCAGAATTATGAACACGAGGAGCAATTTCGTTAGCATATAAATTATCATCAGTATCAATAAAAAATTCTACACATAACGTTCCAATATAATCTAGTTTTTCTACAACGTGTTTTGCCCACTCAATCGATTTTGTTCGTATATCATTCGAAATATCACTTGGTATTGTTGAATATTTTAAAATTTGTTCTTCATGAACATTCTCAATAGGATCATAGATCTCATAACTATTTTTATCATAACGAGTAATGACGACTGAAATTTCTTTTTTAAGATGAATGAGTTTTTCTAAAATATATTCTTTTGTAAAATCAATTTCGTTCGTAATATCATCTACAGTATGTAATTTATACTGACCTTTGCCATCGTATCCTAATGTTGTTGTTTTTAACAAACCAGGAAGTAAGTCTACATTTTCACTCAAATCTTTTTCATTTTTCACAATCACATATTTTGTTGTTGTTATATTATTATCATTGAGAAATTTTTTTTCTGTTTCCCGGTCTTGAATGAGTCGATTAATTTCTGGTTTAGGTAAAACTTGTTTCTTTTCATTAATCTTATTTAGTATTGCAAAGGGAATATTTTCAAATTCATATGTAACAAGATCAACTGCATCAATAAAATTATTTATTATTGCATCATCATCATACTGACCAAAAATAAATTTAGTCGCAAAGTGTTTCCCGGGCGCATCAGGATCATCACTTAATATGACAGTTTGTATATCTATTTTTTTTGCTGCATCTGCTAAAAGACTTCCTAATTGTCCACCACCGATAATGCCAAGTGTGGGTGTATTCATGACTTATGGTTTTTGTTTAACAGCTTTTGATTGTTTACTTCGGTAATTTTTTAAATTTTTCTTAATGTCTTTATTCGTAAGAGCAATAATGGAAGCTGCATATAAACCAGCATTCATTGCTCCATCTTCACCAATTGCAACACTGCCAACAGGGATACCTTTTGGCATTTGTACTATAGATAACAAACTATCTAATCCCTTTAATTTACGACTTTCCACTGGTACACCGATTACAGGTATAGTTGTTAATGATGCAATCATTCCTGGTAAATGTGCAGAGCCTCCTGCACCAGCAATAATGACAGAAATATTATTATCTTCAGCTGCTTTGGCAAATTTAAACATTCTCTCTGGTGTACGGTGTGCAGAAACAATTTTGGTTTCAAATTTAACTTTCAGTAATCTTAAAATTTTTTCACAATTTTTCATGGTAGCATAATCAGACTTACTTCCCATCACAATTACTACCTTATGTTTTGTTGATGCTGAGGCCATTTTTGTTTTATTGTATCAATTCAATGATGATTCGATACATTATTACATAATGACATCGTGGACATTACTTTCGCGGGCTCCTGCTTTAGAAATAAACACAAATTTACAATTGCCTTGCATTTTCTTAATCGTTTTATGACCAGTGTAACCCATAGAAGATCTTAAGCCACCAACAAGTTGATACGCTACATCTTCTATTTTACCTTTATATGGAACCATCCCTTCAACACCTTCTGCCACTAATTTTTTTGCATTCTTAGTTTCTTCTTGGGAGTATCGATCAAAAGAACCCTTTTGCATTGCTCCTACTGAACCCATACCTCTATAGGATTTAAATTTTTTACCTTTAATCGTTAATAATTTTCCTGGTGATTCTTCAGTGCCAGCAAATAAAGACCCTATCATACATGCACTTGCACCGCCTGCTATAGCTTTTGCAATATCACCTGATGTTTTTATTCCTCCATCTGCAATCACAGGAATTTTAAATTTTTTGGCAACTTGAAATGTTTCCATTACAGCGGAGAGTTGAGGAATGCCAACACCAGTCACAACCCTAGTTGTACAAATAGATCCTGGCCCAATACCTACTTTAATAGCATCTACACCAGCACTAATTAAATCTGATGCAGCTTTTTTTGTAGCAATGTTTCCAACTATGAGAGGCGTTTTCTTTAAAACTTTTTTTGCTTTTTCAATAAACTGTAAAGTAGTTTTTGTGTGTGCATGAGCAACATCAATAAAGACTATATCAACACCAAATTTTAATAATTCTAATAATCGTAAGTACGCATTATTTTCAACACCAATTGCAGCGCCCACCGCAATCTGTCCACTAGAATTAATTACAGCATTTTGAAATTTTTTACCGTTAACTTTAAAGCTGTGAACTTTTTTTACTTCGCTTGCTTGTTGATCAATTGGCATGTTACGATGAATAACACCTAGACCACCATGTAGTGCGAGATTAATAGCCATCTTATTCTCTGTCACGGTATCCATAGCAGCGGAGAGTATGGGAATATGTAATTTGACTTTTCCAATGGTAATCGATGTGTCTACATTTTTTGGTTTTACCTCTGAATACGCCGGTGAGAGCAGAACATCATCAAATGTGACAGAATAACTAGTATTTATCTGGTAGGCCATTTCCAACAATATTTATTTTGCTTCGATTTGTTAAGTAAATAGTGCAATTTTATTAATTAAAAATAGCTCTTATCTTTTTCTTAAATATAGATATAAATAATTGTGCGATTAGTAATTCTTATATTTTTCCTTTTATTTTCTTCAACTTTATTTGCTGGAGATGAAGAAAAAGTTAAGCACGGATTAATTGATAGATTTACTAATGGATTATCTGAAGCTGTAGAAAATATATTAGATGGTGAAGGTGATACGCAAGTTCGTATTGATATGGGTGAAGATTATAAACCTGAATTTTCTATTGTTACAGTAAGACCAATAGCAATACATCATAGTGTTGATGCAACCTTTATCCAACTACAATTAAGTGATCACAAAATTAGAGGTGATAGTAGATTAGCTGGAAATATTGGAGTTGGTTACAGAAAGTTATCAGATAGTAAAACTTCTATGACAGGCGCAAATTTTTTCTTTGATTACGATGAAAAAGGAAATGCTCGAGCTAGTGTTGGAGTAGAACTTCGATCATCTGCTTTTGATACTTTAGCAAATTATTATTCTGCAATAAGTGGAGGTAAAACTGTTGGAGACTATACTGAAAGAACACTTGATGGTTATGATATTAGTGTTGTTGGTCAAGTTCCATATATTCCGTGGGTAAATGTAATTGGTAAATCATATAGATGGGAAGCTGAAAAAAATTCAAAAGATTCTACAGGTGAAACACTTAGTTTAGAAATGACATTAACACCAAATTTGATAGCAGAAGTAGGTTTTGATGATAATAATATTAATGGAACAGATAACTTTGCAAAAATAACTTTTATTTATCCACCAAGAGAAACACCAACTGCTGCTACAGAATTTGTCAGTGAAAGAGCATTTGTTCAATTTGATATGAGTTCGGAACTACTTAGTATTGTTAGAAGGAGTAACAAACAAGCCATTGAGTCAGAAGGTACAGGTGTAGTTATAACAAGGTTAGTCGAATGAAAATTATAATATCTGTTATTTCACTATTATTTTGTCTCAATTTTTCTTCTCAAGCTTTTGCAGAACTTGGCGAAGCAACAGTTTATAAAGTTACATTAACAAAAATTGAACTGTGTACTGCAGCTCCACTTGCTAGTAAGACTGACACAACTTGCACAGGTGCTACAACTGTTGGAACTGGAAATAAAACTTTTGATGTTGCTTCTGTAACAGCTGGATCACAGGTAGGATCGTTTGTCTCAACCTCTGGACTTCCAATTGGCACAACTTTTACCCATGTTAAGCCAACTTTAACAAGAGAATTTTCAATGAAAGGTTATGTAGAAGCAGACAGTAATTGTTGGTGTAGAACAGAATCTGATTCAACTTATAACTCTACGACTGGTAAATATAAATCTTTGCAGTATGGAGTATGTGAAGCTAGTGAAGCTGATGCTGCTGCTAATGCAGAGGAAAATGTATTTTATTTACAGACAGATACAACAGGAGGCGGAACAACAATTTGTGCAAATGCAGCTTGTGATAGCGGATCGAATCAAACAACAAATTATACAAAAGATGTAGAAAGTCTAACTGGAAAATATGGTCTGGCTATGGATGATCCTGATGTAAATACTAGTACTTTTACCCAAATTTATAGTTTAGAATCTAATTACACAGTTGGATTAGTAGCACCTAAAATTGATATAGCATTTGGAACATCCACAAGTCTATATGGTTATGAGTGGACAGATGGATCTTGTTATCTTGATGCATATTATGTAAAATCTACAACTACTGTTTCTGATTAAAATTCTTAAATTTTATATTCAAAGTTCTGTGTTGTAGGATTAATCTTTATTAATCTGGCACCATTTCGAATATGATAATGGGTAGCAACAGGCGTTAGAGGCGAAATAGTAATAATACTTTCAAACTGCTCTCTTGATTTAATATATTTTTGCAATTCTTTCATAATTTTTTTTCCTGCCCCTTTTTTAAAAGACCATAACGTGTAGGCAATTGGAATGGTTGCTTGATCCTCTTCGACACTCATTAAATCCATTTCTTTAATGGTTGTGGGTATTTCATTTGTAAAGGCAAAGCAGGCAATACCTTCAATATCATCTTTATATTTGAGGCCAAAAATTTTTCTTCCTTTTGATGTACGAAAATCATTATCCAGTTCTGGGCGCACTGGATCGTCAGATGGATTAACACCATCTAGTTCAACTAGCTCCGTTTTTTTGATCCAACTAAAGAAATCAAACTCGTATTTGTATCTGCCAATTTTCATTTAAAGTATGTAATGCTTTATAAGATTTGATAAATAAAGATAGTGAATATTTTGATAAGAAAGTCTCCTTAATTACTTATTATCAAATTTTACTACTATAAATTCTTGCTACACTAAAAATGTCTTCAAAATCATCTATTCAAAATATTTTTAAATTATCTATCCCGATTTTCTTTGCAAATCTAGTCGTTCCTTTTGTAGCTATTGTTGATACGGGCTTGATGGGTAATCTTGATAATGCAAGTTATTTAGTTGCTACAAGTATTGCAGCAAGTATCTTCTCTATTCTTTTTGGCAGTTTTGGTTTTTTGCGTTCAGGAACGGTAGGGATGATTTCACAAGCAGATGGATCAAATGATTACGAAGAAATTATAAATATTTTTTTACGCAACATTTCTTTTGTAATTATTATTTCATCTTTTTTAGTAATTTTTCAAGCGTATATATATAACATTGCTCTATCTATTTTTAAGTTATCTCAAGAAACACAAATATATTTTAAAGATTATTTTACTCTTCGCATTTATTCCTCTTTTGGTGAGCTAACAATTTTTGTGATTACTGGTTTATTTATTGGTTTACAAAAAACAAAAATATCTAGCCTCGTTGTCGGTTTCTATTCTGTTGCCAATATAATTTTTAGTCTTATTTTTGTTTTATATTATAATTTAAATGTTTTGGGTGTTGCTTTAGGGACACTTGTTGCTTCAACACTCTCGATGATTATCTTTTTATTTTATACTTTTTTTGCTTTAAGAAAGATTACAAAATTAGAATTCAATACAAAAAAAATTTTTAATCTCAATGAAGTTAAAAATATATTTAATATTAACTTTAATATATTTATTAGATCAATCCTTCTTGCCTTTTCTTTTGTGTATTTTACCTACCTTGGTAACTCCATCAGTGAAGAAATAGTTGCTGCAAATACCATATTGCTAAATTTTATTATGTTATCAGCTTACATTCTAGATGCTTATGCTTTTTCTACTGAAGGTATTGTTGGGTATTCTATTGGGTCAAAAAATCTAAAATTATTAAAAGATGTTATTAAAAATTCTTTTATCTTAAATACAGTAACAGGTTTACTAATTTGTTTAATCGTTTTCTTAAGCAAAAATTATTATATTATTTTGATGACGGATTTATCTGTAATAAGAGAGATTAGTTTTTCTTACTCTTACTGGGCTATAATTATTCCTTTTGCAGCTTCTTTTTGTTTTCTATTTGACGGTATTTTTATTGGTGCGTCACAAACAAGAGAACTGCGTAATGCGATGATCATCTCTGTTGCCATTTATATAGTTGTTTCTTTCTTCTTAATTGCAAGTTTTGGGAATACAGGATTATGGTTATCTCTTTGTATTTTCTTTATTGCAAGAGCCTTGACCCTTTTCTCTTATATGGGCAGGATTTATCAACGAATAAGCTAAGACTAGAGCAACATAATGCAATAATTTTTATTTTTCTTTAAATACTGTTAAAATTTAATTGTAAATATTTACTAAATTTGATCTACACTAAATTTTAATTAAGGTTGGTCAAAACCCTTATAAAAAAAAGGCCTCGTAAAAAAATTATGAGAGTCTTTATTATTTTAATTATAACTACTTTTTATTCCTGCTTTGTATTGGCTGAGCTGCCAAGTGGTAATGCAACTATTGCAGGTGATATTTCTATTACCTCCAATGATCAGTCGATGACCATACAGCAACAATCGGATCAAGCCATTATTGAATGGAATAGTTTTAATATCGGAGAAAATAATACCGTTACCTTTAATCAACCATCATCAAGTTCTAGTGCTCTTAATAGAGTTGTCTCCGGCAATCCTACCACACTGGCAGGATCTCTAAATGCGAATGGTAAGGTATATGTCGTCAATGAAAATGGTGTGTATTTTACACCAACATCAACAATCAATGCACATTCGTTTGCTGCCTCCACGCTTGCTCTCTCCAATGATAATTTTCTCAATAATATTTTTTCTTTTACCTCATCAAATCAATCATCCCTTCAATCCATTATTAATAAAGGATCGATCACGACATTAGATGGAGGCTTTACTGCTCTACTTGGTGGTGCGATCGACAATGAGGGCACTATTAATGCAAACCTTGGAAAAGTAGGTCTTGGTGCAGGAAAAGAAATGACGTTAGACTTGAGCGGGGATAAATTTTTACAAGTAGCAGTGCCAATAGATGCGGCAACAACATTACTTGATCATGAAGGTGATACTCTTCATACTTTAATCAGTCATAGTGGCTCAACAAAGGGAAACACTATAGAGTTAGATGTTGGAACAGCTAAAAATATTTTATCTAATGCAATCAATATTCCTGGCTCGTTGATTGCAAATAAAGCTGAACAACAAAAGGGGAAAATTATTTTATCAGGAAGTGGAACTATTAAAATCGATGGATCTCTTAAAGCAAAGTCAACAGGGGACATTAATATTACCAGTGATACTCTTTCTCTTGGTGGAACAATAGATGTATCAGATGATTTACCGGGGAGCATTACAATTACCAGTAAAGGAGAACTTAGTGTTTCTGGATCTATTCTAGCTGACTCTCAAAACAATACTGGTGGTGCAATAGAACTTACATCACCGTCTATCATGCAAATGGATAAAAGTCTTATTTCCGCTAATGGCACAAATGGAGGATCAATAGCATTATCAGGTAATACGATTATTTCCTCAGGTACACTGTCATCAAATGGGAGTACGGCTAAGGGTGGTCGCATTGATATAGAAGGAACAAATTCTATTCGACTTCTATCATCGGATATTACTACCTCAGGCTCACAACAAGGAGGGCTTGTACGCATAGGAGGTGCCTTTCAAGGAGGATATGATCTCACTAGAACAAATGAGCAAGAAGAAACATTTGTAACAAGGTGGGGAAATGTACCAACAATGGAAAATGTTAACACACTTTTTATTAATGATGGATCAACCCTCAATATTGAATCAGATCAAACACCTGGCACACTAATTTTGTGGAGTGATCAAGAGACAACCATGTTAGGGCATATTAATGCAATGGGACTTCAAGGAGGTTCAGTAGAAATTTCATCAAAAGATACTCTTCGTTATTTAGGTTTACAAAATATCAAGATGGTAGAGGGTGGTCATCTTCTTCTTGATCCAAAAAATATTATCATCAGTGATACTGCGGGATCACAAAGTTGGTCTTTACAAGGCGTGATTGGTTTTGATTATACCGGCAGTAAGGACTATGATTTAAATAGTAGTGAGGGTAGTTTAGGTGGTACTATTGCTTATTCTGATACAACCACAAGAATTGGATCTAGTGTTGCATTAAGTGGTAATGGAAAAAATTTAGCTATAGCATCAGTACAGATACCCACTCATTGTGGTTGGGGTTGTCCACGTCAAACAGGTAGAATTTTACTTTTTACCTTTGATGATACGGATTTTAGTAATGCAACATTAAGAGGACAGTTATATAATGGGGCAAGCGGTAGTAATGATCTTGATACGTCAGGTATGTATATGCGTAACGTTGCACTTGATCAAGACGGCGACCGTTTAGTTTATTCTTTTGACGCGATAAGAACAAATTCAGTTATTAATGAATACACGGTAGGCACCACTCTCTCTATACCCGGTGTAAGAACAGTAAAATTTGATGATACCAATTTTTCTAACCCCCAACATGTTGGCATAATAGGAACTAGATTTTCTAGTTTTGATATCCCACTTACTTCGAATGATCTTGATATGTACGCTGGAGAATCTGAATTTACTGGTTCATGGGGTCATCACGTAGACGTTGCACTTAATGCAGATGGTTCACGCTTGGCGCTAACTTACCAAGATTTTACTATGGAAACAAATGCTCAACAACGTGAAGGAATAAACTTAATTTCGTTCAGTGATACAAACTTCTCTTCGCCATCATTTACGGGAAGAATTGGTAAGGGTAATACTGGTTATATGCAAGGTATAGATCTCACTGGCTCCCATAGTTTAGATATTGGCTATGATGCACCAATTGAAAATAATCGAATAATGTGGCGAGCTGGTGGATCTTATTTTGGTTGGGATATAGAATTATCAAATGATGCAACAAAGTTGGTCGTTCTCCATAATTATGCTAATTGTGCAAATTCTTATGCTAACGCTTCAAGTGTATGTAATACTTCTAATAACAAGTCGCAGAATGCCATTCATCTTTTCACCTTTGCTGATAGTAATTTTCTTACACCAACTTATGTAGGGGCAATTACATCAGAAAATGATAGCAGTGTTACTTGTCAGGCAACACAAAATTGTTATTCGGGCAATTCAGGATATCTATATAATAATAGTAAAATACTCCCAGAAACTTTTGATTGGGGTCATGTAGTATCTGGTGGATATGTCCATGCATCTTCAAATACTACTTATTGGACAGAAAAAGTGCATCATGTCACCATAGCATTAAGTGGGGACGGTACCCGTTTAGCTGTAAGTGGTCGTGGATCTGATGATAGTAGACTGCATCTCATTGGTTTTTCAGATTCTAGTTTTGGGAACCCAGAAATAAAGCAAACAATAACTCCAAACGGTACTTTTAAATCAAAAATTAGTGGTTCTAATGATATTTATCACTACCAATACGCAGGAGGGGCAATGTCCATGGACGATACAGGTAAACTGTTAGTTATAGGTACGCCACAGGATTCGGGTTACAATAATAGCAACACTGGTTATGGTGCAGGTGCTGCACTTTTACTGAAAGAAAATATTTTATCAGGGGGGTATTCGTATACGGACTCGTCAAGCGATGATGTGATTATTAATACAACAGAATTAAAAAATCTTCTTGATGCAAATGTGAATGTGACGTTGCAAGCAAATAGTGATATTACTGTTAACTCAGCCATTACAACAACTGGTACAGGAACATTAAGTCTGCATGCTGGACGTGATGTTGATATTAATAAGTCGATTAGTACTTCTGGTAATTTAGCTATTATTGCGAGTGACACATCAAGTAATAATGTAGTGAGTGCGCAGCGTGATAGCGGAACCGGTGATATCTTAGCAGCCTATGAAAGTGATGGAACAACATCTATAAGTTTATCGGCAAGTGATTTAGATATTACACTTAATAATGGAAGCGGCGTTACAAATGCTAGTATGGGGGATATTGAACTTGCTACCATTACGGCAACAACAGGAACAATACAATCAGCCAACTTTAGTGCGTCAGGAGCTGGCGTTAGTGATAAAACCTATGATGGTAATACCTCGGCGACTGTTTCCACTACTGGTTCTGTTTCAGGATTAACGTTAGTTGGTAGTGATCTATCATTGGTGAATACAGCAAGCTTTACATCGTCAACCGCTGGATCTGCAAAAGATGCAACAGTGGATTATGATCTTAGTGGCTATTTAAGTAGTACGATGGATGTGACAGATACAAGTAGTACTGCTATTACCGAGAGTGTAACAGCAGCAATCACTGAAGCTAGTTCTAGCAGTTCATCAAGTAGCTCAAATAATTCTTCAGAAGACAATAATATTGCCGCAGTGACTAGTAGAGATCAAAGAGATATTGTGGAAAATATGATTGGAGATATTAATAAAATTGTTCCTTTTGTATCTGTGGACGCTATCGTTGGTTCAACCATATCTCTTCAATTAGCAAGAGAAAGTAACATACAATCTGCTCCAAATACTGAAGGGTTAGGTATTCAAAGTCTATAAACACTAATGAGGGTCTTAATTACTTTAATTACTACTTTTTCTTCCTGTTATTTATGGGCTGAACTGCCAAGTGGTAACACAACGATTACAGGTGATATTTCAATTAGCTCTGATACTCAAACGATGACCATCGACCAACAATCAAACCAGGCTATTATTGAATGGAATAGTTTTAATATCGGAGAAAATAATACTGTTACCTTTCAACAACCTTCAAGTAGTTCTAGTACCCTTAATAGAGTTATTTCTGGCAATCCTACCTCACTGGCAGGCGCATTAAATGCGAATGGTAAAGTTTTTGTGGTGAATGAAAACGGTGTCTATTTTACACCAACTGCAACAATCAATGCGCATTCGTTTGCTGCCTCCACGCTTGCTCTATCCAATGATAATTTTCTCAATAATATTTTTTCTTTTAGTTCTTCAAATCAATCATCCCTTCAATCAATTATTAATAAGGGATCGATCACGACATTAGATGGAGGCTTTACTGCTCTACTAGGTGGTGCGATCAATAATGAAGGGACCATTAATGCCAACCTTG
Organism: uncultured Alphaproteobacteria bacterium; assembly: GCA_902622475.1. Taxonomy (GTDB): domain Bacteria; phylum Pseudomonadota; class Alphaproteobacteria; order HIMB59; genus CACPNW01. The sequence continues at coordinate 13,105 of CACNPW010000012.1, forward strand.
GAAAAGTTGGCCTTGGCGCGGGAAAAGAAATGACGTTAGATTTAAGCGGAGACAAATTTTTACAAGTAGCGGTGCCAATAGAATTGGCCACGACTATTCTTGATGACGAAAATAACAATGTTAAAGCTCTCATTCAACATGCTGGATCTTCTAATGCTCACACTATAGATATTGATATTGGATCAGCTAAAACAGCATTAAACAACGCCGTGTTCATTCCTGGTAATCTTGTTGCCACAACAGCTTCACAAGAAAATGGTGTTATTACTCTTGGAGGAAGTACGGCGCCTATTAATGTTTTAGGAAACATGACTGCAAAGGAAGGTCTCGTTAATATTGATGCGGGTTTAATCTCTTTTACTGGAAAGGTAGATGTATCAGGTGAAGATTCAGGTAATGCTAACTTTGCATCGATAGGTAATATCTATCTTGATGGATCCATTGATGCATCATCAACAGTGGCACAAGGAGGTAATATTACTCTTTCGTCATCAAATAAAATTATACAAACATCGAATAGCACTTTAGATGCCTCTGGAACAGAAGGAGGAGACATTAATATTAGTGCAAAAAATTTTGAAACATCAGGAAATATTATAGCTGCAGGTTTGAATGGTGTGGGAGGACGACTTGATATTGAAGCAAGCAGTAAAGCAACCCTTTATACATCAAACCTTGATGCGAGTGGTACTAGTAGAGGTGGTTTAGTAAGAATTGGTGGTGCGTTTCAAGGAAGTAATGATCTAACACGGACAACAGCACAAGAAGAAACATTTATTAATCGTTGGGGAATTCTTCCAAGTATGAAAAATGCACAATTTGTTTTTATAAACAAAGGCGCTATCATTGACGTTGCTTCTAGTAATGGTGATGCAGGCACAGCAATCATTTGGAGTGATCAAGAAACAACGATGCTGGGAAAAATTCTTGCAACAGGAACAATAGGCGGGTCAGTTGAAATATCATCAAAGGATACACTTCGTCATATTGGACTAAATGATATTTCAATTAGTGCTGGTGGTCATTTACTTTTAGATCCTAAAAATATTACTATCGGGGATGTTGGCACCTCAAAAAATTGGACATATCAATCAATAATAGATAGTTCTGCTAATAGTGCAGTCGACTTGACTAGTTTTAATATGGCAAATGATGATCAATTTGGAATGTCCGGTGTAAGATTAAGCGGAGATGGAACAAAACTTGGTGTACTTTCACGGTATGACGACGGCTATAATGATAGTAGCAATAATTATCCAGCTCTTTATTTATTTCAGTTTAGTGACACAAACTTTTCCAATCCAACTCTTAGAGGTATTATAGGTAAAGGTTATAATGCTTTATCAGGTACTCATCCTGGCAGTTTAGATTTTGAATTTCCATCAAATGATCCTTATCCGGTTCAGTTTGATTTAGATTATGATGGTGATCGTCTGGTATTAGGAGCACCAATACATAACGCCCCCGGTAAAGCGGGTTCTGTCTATACTATTAAATTTGACGATACTAATTTTACTAATCCAACCATTGTTGGGCATATCTCCGAAACTCCTAATGCAGCCTACAGTCAAAATTTACAACTATTAGATTTATTTAACCAGGGATTTGGAGGTGGGATCGCTCTTAATTCTGATGGATCAAGAATGGCAGTAGCAGTGCTTGAAGGTATTCATTTAATTTCATTTAGTGATACAAATTTTACATCTCCCACAATAACAAGGGTACTCTGGGCTGAGAGTAGAAGTACACCATATTCATATAATTCTACTTTCCCCATAACGAGTATTAATTACCATACATTAGGTAATAATATACCATATAATTTGAATTTAACCGATGATGCCACAGCTCTTTCGTTTACAGGTTCTGAACATAATATAGTTACTTTCTCAGATAATAATTTTTCTAATCCTTCACTTGCTCTTCAATTTGCACATGATTGCTCATCGTGTACTGGTAATAATAATATTAGCTTCGATGCCCCTGCTGGCGGAAATCGTGGCGTTCGTGCTCATGCGTTAAGTGGAGACGGACGCACTCTTTTAATATCATCTAACACAGTAAATGATTATATAATTAAAGCGTACGGTTTTAGTGATACAAGTTTTTCAAACCCAACATTAATTTCCTCATTTTATGCTTTGAATGGTGCAGATGTACAAAAAATGGCTTTAAGTTCTGATGGTTCCAACCTTGCTTTAGGATATACAAGTGGAGGTGTAGAATTATTGACGTCATCTAATTATCTTGATGGCACAGCCTATACTGAAGATTCCAGTAGTGATATTACAATCAGTGTGGGTGCGCTTGAAGCTCTTCTTGATACCAATGTGAATGTGACACTTCAAGCGAACACCGATATTATAATTAACGCGCCCATTACAACAACTGGCACAGGAACATTAAGTCTGCATGCTGGACGTGATGTTGATATTAATAAGTCAATTAGTACTTCTGGCAATTTAGCAATTATTGCAAGTGATACTAGTGCTAATAATGTCGTGAGTGCGCAGCGTGATAGCGGAACCGGTGATATTTTAGCGGCCTATGAAAGTGATGGAACAACATCTATAAGTTTATCGGCAAGTGATTTAGATATAACACTTAATAACGGCAGTGGTGTGAGTAATGCTAGTATGGGGAACATTGAACTTGCTACCATTACGGCTACAACAGGAACACTGCAATCAGCAAACTTTAGTGGTTCGGGAGCAGCTGTCAGTGATAAAGCGCACGATGGCACAACGTCAGCAACAGTTGCTACAACGGGATCTGTTTCAGGATTAACATTAGTTGGTAGTGACTTAGCACTTGTAAATACAGCCGCATTCACATCAGCAACTATTGGTGCAGCAAAAGATGCAACAGTGGATTATGATCTTAGTGGCTATTTAAGTAGTACGATGGATGTGACAGATACAAGTAGTACTGCTATTACCGAGAGTGTCACAGCAGCTATAACTGGGACAAGTTCGAGCAGTTCTTCAATCGAAAATAATAATGTAGAAGTGACCAGTAATGATCAAACAGAAATTGTGGAAAACATGATTGGAGACATTAACAAAATTGTTCCTTTCGTATCTGTAGACGCTATAGTTGGATCAAATATGTCCCTTCAATTAGCAAGAGAAGCCAACATACAATCTACTCCAAATACTGAAGGTTTAGGTTTTCAAAGTCTATAAGCATTTATGAAAAATGCTTTTATTTTTCTTCTTTCTTTTCTCTTTCTAGAAACACAATTCGTCTACGCTACCTCTCTTCCAAGCGGGGAAAATATTATATCCGGGGATATTTCAATCAGTTCATCACAAAATTCCATGACAATTACCCAGTCTTCCGAACAATCGATTATTGAATGGACGAGTTTTGATATTGGGGCACAAAATACTGTAACCTTCAATCAACCTTCTGTTAATGCAAGTGCTTTAAATAGAGTTGTCTCTGGAAATCCAACAACGCTTGCTGGTGCATTAAATGCCAACGGTAAAGTTTTTGTGGTGAATGAAAACGGTGTCTACTTTACACCCACGTCGACAATCAATGCGCATTCCTTTGCTGCCTCCACGCTGGCTTTATCCAATGATGATTTTCTCAATAATAGATTTTTATTTAAAGCAGATAATGTAAATAATATTTTTTCTTCTATTATTCATAAAGGTTCAATTACTACTTTGGATGGAGGTTTTACTGCTCTCTTAAGTGGTGCCATTGATAATGAAGGTACGATTAATGCTAATCTTGGTAAAATTGGAATAGGGGCTGGAAAAGAAATTACGTTAGACTTGAGTGGTGATAAATTTTTACAATTAAGCATTCCATTTAGTGAAGCGATAACATTACTCGATCAAAATGCAGAAGAATTAAATACCATTATCAATCATGCAGGAACATCAACGGCAAATAGAATAGACATTGATGTTGGCGCTGCTAAAAATGTTGTTCAGCGCGCTGTCAATATCCCAGGTAATCTTGTTGCAACAACTGCCTCACAACAAAATGGCGTCATCACCCTTGGGGGTGCAGGTGATATTGTTGTTGCAGGAAATTTAACGGCCAAAGAAAATGGTAAAATTAATGTTGAAGGTAATTTTTTATCTTTTGGTGGTAAAGTTGATGTGTCAGGTGCAAATGCAGGAACAATAAATTTTAATAGTACAGGTGAAATATCTTTGGGTGGAACTCTAAATGCTTCTTCCTCTACTAATGCTGGTGGTAAAATTGATATTCAATCTGATTATAAAATTATTCAAAGTCATGGCAGTGAAATTAATACATCAGGACATACTAAGGGTGGTAATATTCTAGTATCAGCACCAAACATTATGTCTTCAGGCTCTATGTCTTCAAAAGGTACTCAACAAGGTGGGTTCATTGATATAGAGTCTGAAGGTTACATTCGTTTATTATCTACTGATATTAATGTAGCAGGTAATACCCATGGAGGGTTAGTTCGTATTGGGGGAGAATTTCAGGGTAATAATAATTTAACCAGAACTACCCAGCAACAAGATGTTTTTATTGATAGGTGGGGTGAAAGACGATCACTTGTTAATGCAAAAACTATTTTAATATCAGATGGATCAAATATTGATATTTCCTCTTCTAATGGCGATGCAGGTACAGCAATCATTTGGAGTGATCAAGAAACGACTATGCTTGGTAATATTGATGCAACAGGCATAACAGGTGGTGCTGTTGAAATTTCCTCCAAAGACACATTACGACATGTTGGATTATCAAATGTCAATATATCAGAAGGTGGCCAATTATTACTTGATCCAAAAAATATTACTGTTGGAACGGGTGTAACGTCTCAAAACTGGGTTCATAAAGGCTTAATCGGAAAGGATTATGCCGTTGTATCATCAACCAATGTCGGGGAGCCTAATCTAAATAGAGGTGGAAATTTTGGATCTGATATAGCAATCAGTGATGATGCAACTTTAATGGCCGTAGGTGCTAGAGAAGGTGGGGCACAAAATAATACAAAAACAGGAGTGGTATATTTGTACCAATTTGATGACGGCAATTTTACTAATGCAACACTGATGGGGCGTATAGGAAAAGGATACGTTGGAGCAAAGGATATAGACAATTCATATCTTCAAAAGGATGACAAGTTTGGTCGCTCCTTATCTTTTAATAGTACCGGTACTAGATTAGCGGTTGGAGCAACTGGTGATGATGCAGCACAAAATGGTTCAGAGTCAACTGGTGCGGTTTATTTAATAACTTTTGATGATACTTCTTACTCAGGTGGTGAAATTGTTGGAAGAATAGGAGGTGGTTATACGGGCTCCAAGAATGTAAATTTGTTTAGACAGGGAGTTACTAAAAAAGGTGTAACTGTAAAATCTTATGATTTATTTGGTTCGAGTGTAGCATTAGATGGTGATGCAAATGTTCTGGCTGTTGGTCTGAGAGGTGATGATGGATTTAAGCAATATAGTAATAATTATGACATATCTAAGGCTGGGGGAGTATTTATAATTGCTTTTGATGATACAGATTTTTCTAATGGTGAAGTTGTATCACGAATTGGCAATGGTTATCAAAATTTAAGCTCTATCAGTAATTGTGCAAAAACTAATAAGTGTGCTGTAATTGCAAATGATTTTGACACAAATAGTCATACTGATTTAACTCCAAAAAAAGATGATGAATTAGGTTCAGCGGTTTCTTTTAATCATGATGGCTCTCTTCTTGCGATTGGATCTACAGGAGATAATGGTAAAAATAATAATAAAAATAATTCGGGTTCTGTAAGATTATTTAAGTTCATGAATAGTGGAAGCATTGTTTCTGCTGCTACAGGTACGCCAACCTATATTGGTTCTATCGGACAAGATTATGATTATCTTGATACAAGTGACTCAAGTGTTCATGCAGTAACCTTGGCTAATGGAGATCGATTTGGAAACTCTGTTGCATTTGATAAAGATGCTGATCGATTAGCTGTTAGCTACTGGGATCAATCTGTATCTGGTGAAAGCAAAGTTAGAACAGGAGCTGTAAATTTATATACACTAACTGATAACCTTGCATCCGCAACCTACATTGGAACAATTGGTAATGGTTATACAGGATCAAAAGATTTGGATCTTGGAAGTTCATTAGATAGTGGTGATAAGTTTGGTGAAGGTATAGATTTGAATGAAACAGGTAATCGCCTTGTAATGTCAGGAATGATGGCAGATGGAAATAATAATTCAAAATCTAATAGTGGTGAAGTTATGCTCATTAAATTTAATGATAATGATTTTACAGGTGGAAGTTTGTACGGAAAAGTCGGATATGGTTATGGGAGTACAGGGGGTAGTTCACTGGATATTGATCTTGATGACGATGATAGGTTTGGTCAAGGAACAGCCTTAGATAGTGATGGTAATAGAATGGCCATAGTTGCTGCTAGAGTTGATGGTGCAGGTAATAATTCATCAGATTCTGGTGCTGTCTTTTTATTTACCTTTGATGATGACTCAGCATTTCAAAATCCAACACACGTAGGAACAATTGGAAAAGGTTACACAGGAACTTATAGTTTAGACTTAGATGATTTAACTTCTGGAGATTATATTTGGAGAACTGCTTTAGATGGTGATGGCGATAGATTAGTTTTATCACAACTTGATGCAACATCAGGCGGGGTTGATAGTGGCTCAGTGTTTACAATAAAATTTGATGATACAAATTTTACTAATCCAACACACGTAGGAACAATTGGACATAGTTATAATTCATCTAGTTATGATTTATCAATTGGTACTCTTGGTTCTGGTGATAGTTTTACTGCATTATCTTTGACTGATGATGGATCACGTCTTGCAGTTGGAGCAATGAAAGATGATGGAGCAAATGGAGGTCATAGTAATGCTGGAGCAGTTTATTTAATCACATTTGATCAAACAACAAATAGTGATGGAAACCCATCAACTGATTTTAACAACCCAACTCATGTTGGAACAATAGGAATAGATTATGCACCTACAAATACTTTAACAAAGAGTTTGGACTTAGGTGATAACGGACTTGATATATTAAGCAATAATGATCAATTTGGAAACTCCCTTGGTTTAACAGCAGATGGGAAGATCTTAGCGGTAAGCTCAACTAAAGATGATGGATATAATACAACAAATGATACCAATGATGATTATGGAGCAGTACACTTGTTTACTTTTAGTGACTCAAATTTCACTGGTGCCACATATGCAGCTTCCATAGGGAATAATTACACTGGAGGTAAAAATTATGATACTTCAGGAATATCTGGTTGGGGGGCGGCTCAAGTTGCTGTTGATGGTGATGGTAATAGAATAGCAATAGGAGATTTTGCTGAAGATGATATTTATTTATTTGGTTTTGAAGATACTTCTCTAACTGGTGCAAGTTTACAATATACGATTGGTTTTGGTAAAACAGGTACGAATGAACTTGATACTTCTACAGCAACTTTAGCAGATGCTGACACATTTCCAAATTATATTGCTCTAGATGATACTGGTACCTTAATGGTTGCAGGAAGTGCTAAAGGTGATGGTGCAAGCGATGCGGGTGATAATACTGGCGATATATCTTTATGGTCAGATACAATTATCCGAGGTAATACGTCTTATACAGATTATGCAAGTGATGATATCGTAATTAATAAAACAGAATTAGAAGAATTTCTGAATAACGGTGTTGATGTTACTCTTCAAGCTAATACTGACATCACTATTAGTTCTGCCATTACTGTCACTGGTACGGGTAGTCTTAACCTTCATGCAGGAAGAGATGTAAACATTAATAGCAATATTAACACCGCATCTAATTTAGAAATTATTGCAAGTGATTCAAATGATAATAGTGTTTCTGATAGCGATAGAGATGCGGGAGCAGGTGATGTAGTAGCTAGTTCAGTAAGTTTGACGGCTGAAGATCTCAATATACAACTTTTAGATGGAGGCACATTAACAAATGCTAGCATGGGAAATATTGATCTTTCAACTGTTACGGCTACAACTGGATCTTTAATGTCAGCTAACTTTACAGTGTCAGGTGCTTCGGCAAATGATAAAACATATGATGGAACTACGACGGCCACTACAAGTGGTGGCACTATATCGGGTTTAAACTTATCAGGTTCTGATCTTTCTATTAGTTCTTCTGGCAGTTTTGCAGATGCAGATGTTGGCAATGATAAAGATGTTACAATAAATTATGAATTATCTGGTTTTACATCAAGTCCAATTCCAATAAATGAAAATTCTGGTGCGTTAGAAGCAATACCAACAGCAAATATTTTAGCTGGGGCTTCAACACCACCTCTTCCAGGTGTAGCACCAGATGAAGAAAAAGAAAAAATTGTAGTACGGGAAAAAATCAATAAAGATGTTTTCGATGATGTATCTCGAATAATTTCTTTTATCTCCGTTGATGGTGCGTCTAACGCTGCTTTAATTCAAAATGAATTCATTACGTCTTTTCCTCAGGTAGACGCAATTAGTATCCAAAGGTTATAAATGAGATATTTTTTATCTTTTATCTTTTTTATCTCTACTTCATTTATGACATATCCTGTTTTTACTAATACTGGTAATTATATTGTTTATGAAACAGGTTTAGTTATTCCACCTGGTGCAGAAAATATTTCATTTAATTTTGTTGGTATTGAAATTGAAAATGAAATTGAAGAAATGATTGAGTTTCGTAAAAATTTATTTAAATCAAAAATTTTTAAAACAATAACATTAAAAGATTTTTATAATTTATTGATTGCTTTAGAACAACTGTATGTTTTAAATGGATATTTTTTAACGCGTTTTATTGTTCCACCTCAAACGATTGAACAAAATACTAAGGTAAAAGCCATTGTTTTCCCTGGTAAAATTGAAACAATTGATTACTCACAACTAGATAAACGTATTTCTAAACCAATTAAAAAATATTTTAAAAAACTTGTTGGTATTAAAGGATTAGAATATCCCGTCATTGAAAAATCGATCATTAAATCACGAGAATTACCAGGTGTTGAATTAGAAACTACGATTAAGGCCGGAGAGGAACCTGGGACTTCTTCACTAAAACTAAATGCTGAACATAAATTAGTAAATGGTTATTTTACTTACTCAAATGGATTATCAGAAACAGCAGGAAAAGATCAGTTTACTTCTTATTTAAGTTTTAACAGTCCTTTTGGTTACGGTGAAAATATTTATGCAGCCTACGTCTTAGATCCTGAAAATAGTGTTAATGTACCAATTGATAATACAGAAATAATTAAACGAACAGATTTTCGAGAAGCTTATCTTGTTGGTGGTAAAGTACCAATTCTTGCATCAGACTTTTCCTTTTTTGGTGCTGTTAATGAATCTTATTCAGAACCTAACGGACTAGAAAAAAAGGGGGAATCCAAACAAATCAACTTTGGTCTTGAATATCAAATAAAAAATACAAGGCTTATAAAAAATAATCTTTCATTAGATTGGCAATGGATTAAAGGAAGAGATTATTCAATACTACCTAACATCACAGAAGATAACTTTTACGATGAGTACAATGCTCTAGAGTTAAAATATACAACTACTAACTTATCTTTTTTAGATTCTTTCTCGCTTAAAGCTAGCTCAGCTTTAAAGTTTGGTACTCCTATGTATACAAATAAAACATCAGATACAAAAACATTATCCCGTGTTGGCTCCACTTTAAATTTTATAAAATGGAATAGTGATATTAATTTGAATAGGCAAATATTTAGAGATTATTTATTGAACACACGTTTTGTTTTTCAAAAACTTGTAAGCGATAGAGGTTTAATTATCTCAGAACAAATGAATATAACAGGACCAGGACAAATGTCTGGTTATGAATCAGGTAATATGTCTGGTGATCAAGGTTTCTTTCTGCGAACAGAATTGAGCAGACCTTTTTATCCTTTTTTAGAAGGGGAAGAAGATAAAAGGGAAGAGTCTATACGTATTGAACCATATATCCATCTTGGTGTTGGTGCTACCTACTATAAAAGACCAGCCTCAGGTGAGTTTAGTCGAACAGAAGTGGCAAGCGGCGGGTACGGTGTTAAATTAAAAATTCCTCTTAATTCAAATAGTCTTGATATTAGTTTTGAAGTAGCAGAAGCGGATAAAAGTGTTGAGGGAACTACTTCTAGACCAGTGTATTTACTCAATGCCACATTTTCTTTCTAAAAATTTATGATAAAAACATCTCACATAATGAAAATATTTACGATAATTATCCTCAAGATTATATTTTTTTACTCAACCTTTGTAAGCGCAGAAGTAAAAATTGCAGCCCTTTACGCAGAAAGTGGTCCTGTTAGTGAAATTGCTGAAGCAATTGCAGAAGCAAAAAGAGTTGCTGTAGAAACCATTAATGCGGACGGTATTGGTATAGTAGGAAGAGGTCTTATATCAATTGATACTATTGATACAGGATGCGATCCTACAAAAACAGAAGAAAGTTTAAATGCCTATTTAAAAAATAATGATCCAGAAATCCTTTTAGGACCGACGTGTTCAACAAGTGCTGTTAAAGTTATTGAACGAGCAACTATTCCAGACAATATTTTAACGATTTCTTCTTCTGCTAGTTACCCGTTACTTTCAACAATTGAAGATAATGATTTATTTTTTAGAACTATTCCTTCTGATATTCAACAATCAACATCCATTGCCAATTATCTACTATCTAAAAACATAAGAGAAATAATTCTTCTCTACGGTGATGATAATTATAATTCTACACTGGCTCAAAATTTTTTAAAAGTTTATACCGAACAAGAAGGTATAGTGTTATTTAATACCTTGCTAACTGATAAAACACTAATCAATCAAAACTTCATTAATACTTTTGTTGATATTGCAATAGAGAATAATCAACCAGGATTAGTCATGTTCCTTCACGGAAATGAACGAACAGTTAATTTACTAGAACAATTTGTTAATACTGTTTTAACTAGATTACAAGAACTAGAAACTTCAGGCATTTTTAAACATCATTATGGTTCTGATAGTATGTTAACGAATGAAGTGAAAGATTTAATCTATTCTTATATTCCTATCCAATTAAATGAAAATACAACTATTGTTGCTCAAGCTACTTCACAAAGTTCAGAAGAATTTCAAACTTACGCAAATATAATGTTGAATGCAGGTGTTGATCCTAATTCCCCCTACTCAGCTATAAGTTTTGACACAATGATGTTAGCAGCTTTGACTATACAACATCAAGCACACAATAATATTACTAAAGAAGATTTATCTAAAAGTCTAGTAAGTGTTGCAAATCCACCAGGAATCAAAATGGGACCTGGAAGTTGGGAGGCCGCTAGAGCTTTACTTCTTCGAGGTGTTGAAATTAATTATGAGGGTGTTTCCGGGTCGCTAGATTTTGATATTAATGGAGATGTGGAAGGCATGTATTCTTTAAACCAAGTCACGGAAGATAATCTTTGGTCAGTTGAGCGTTTAGAAAAACTTCATCCATTTGAACCTAGAATAATTATAGATTAATTTAGTTTATCTTTCCGGTAATTAGTTCGTATTTCATCTAGAAGGATTGATTTAGATTTATTCTTCACGTGCCAAAAATCCCATCCATTGCAACTTGGCAGTCCTTGTATTTTTGCTCCAATTTGATGAATAGAACCTGTTAAATCTTTTATTTTAAGTGTTCCATCAATACTAACCGTTGCTTTAAAGCGTTCTTTTTTATCTGTTAATACTGCACCGGGCGGAATAATTCCTTGCTCGACTAATTCACCAAAAGGAACTTTTGGTAATTCTTTTCTACTTTTTGCAATAGTGACAACATCTTCTTTTAACACTTTTGTTTTCTGTAATCTCTCTTTTGAAAGTTTGACGTAATCTTTATCTTTTTCTATGCCAATAAAGTTACGTTGTAATTTTTTAGCAACAACAGCAGTTGTTCCACTTCCTGAAAATGGATCAAGAACAAGATCACCTTTGTTTGTCGAGGCTAATAAAATTCTGTAGAGTAAAGCTTCTGGTTTTTGTGTTGGATGCGATCGTTGATTATTATCTTTGCGCAGTCGTTCTTTTCCTGAACAAATAGGAATATACCAGTCACTACGCATTTGTTTTCCTTCATTTAGCTCTTTTAAGTTTTGATAGTTGAATGTGTACTTTGCTTCTCTTGATGTTGTGCACCATAAAAGTGTTTCATGAGCGTTAGTAAAACGTGTACCACGAAAGTTTGGCATGGGATTTGTTTTATGCCAAATAATATCATTTAAAATCCATAGACCTTCATCTTGGATTGTGGAACCTACACGTAATATATTATGATAACTACCTATCACCCAAAGAGCTCCACCTTTTTTTAAAATTCTTTTACATTCACTAAGCCATGCATTGGTAAATTGATCATATTCTTTATACGTACTGAATTTATCCCAATCCTGAGTAACAGCTTCTACGGTTGTTTGATCGGGTCTGTATAATGTATCTTTTAATTGAAGATTGTAAGGTGGGTCAGCAAAAATAAGATCAACAGAATGATCTTTTAGTTTTTTCATTTCCTTAATGGAATCGCCTAAAATGATCTGATTTTTCTTCATTATTGATAAAAAGAATCTTTAAGCAGATATGGAATCAGGTCAATTGAGTTATCAACAGGGTGAATCTTTAGGTAGGGATAACCATAAAATTTAGCTAAAAATATAGAAAAAGGGGTCCGTAGACCCCTATAATAGTTCATCAAATGGGAGGAATGATGAAACCTGAGATCTATTTAGTATTTGCCGCATCTTTTTGAAGCATAATAAAATAATATTTGGTATGCATTCTTTGCATAGATAAAATTGGGTAATTTATTTTTTTAATAACGATTTAATTGGTTCAAACGATTTTCGGTGAAATTGAGTTACACCGTGTTTGTGTATTGCATCAATATGTTTTTTAGTTCCGTATCCTGCATTTTTTTTCCAATCATAAAATGTAAACTTACGATCAAGTATACTCATCAGTCGATCACGGTGAACTTTTGCAATAATAGATGCACTTGCGATCGATAAAGATTTTTTATCTCCGCCTATTATAGATTTTTCATTTTGATAATTTAATGAAAAGTTTCCATCAATAATAAGATGTGGATTTTCAAAATTAAATTTATTTATTACTCTTTTCATCGATAATTTTGTTGCTTCCAAAATATTAATTTTATCTATTTCTTCTACACTTGCATACCCTAAGTAATATTGAAGTTTTTTTTCTCTTTGTAATTTTTTAAAATATGTAAATAATTTTTCTCTTTGTTTTGCTGTATGTTTCTTTGAATCAGTTATGGGTATTTCTGATTCTAAATCATCATAATTATAAAAATAGCATCCACAACTCACCACAGGGCCCGCCAACGGACCTCTACCAACTTCATCTAAACCAATTACAGGCCCATCAATTGATTTCTCTATAGAAAAATCAGTCACTATTTTTCATTTAATCTTGGCATGATTTCAACAAAATTACAGGGTTTATGTCTAATATCTAATTGATATTTTAAAATTTCATCCCAGCCATCTTTGCATGCACCTGTTGATCCGGGTAAACAAAAAACATACGTACTATTTATTAAAGCTGCAACTGCTCGTGATTGAATTGCCGATGTGCCAATTTTTTCAAAACTAACTTGGCGAAATAATTCGCCAAATCCATCGATATGTTTACTTGCAATAGCATTTACAGCTTCTGGTGTTGTATCTCTTCCTGTGAGTCCAGTACCACCAGTTGTAATAATGCAATCAATCTCTTTTTCTTTTGACATTGAATCTAGGGTATCTTTTATTTGAGAAACATCATCTGGTATAATTGTTCGTTTAATCATTGTATGACCAGCATCAGTAATGCGCTTTTCTAATGTATCACCAGATGTATCGTTTTCTTTAGTTCTTGAATCTGAAATTGTAATAACAGCAATATTAATGGGAACAAAATCTAGAGAAGTATCAATTGGCATAACCTATTAATAAAGTGGATCATTTCCATTTGCTAGCATTTTTAGGGAACGCATTTCTTTATTGTTTTTATTTTGATAAATCCAATATTTCGTTAAGATCTTTTCTATGAACCACCTTGTTTCTCTTGATGGAATACTTTCCATAAAAAAGAGTGAGTCTTCCATATAATTTGTTTCATTTTTCCATTTTTGTAAATTTCCAGGACCACCATTATAAGCTGCTGCGAGAAATATAAGATTTCTTGAAACCTGCTCCAGATCAAGAAGATACGTTAAATATTCTTGTCCAACTTCTAAATTTATCTCTGGATTTTTAAGAATATTACTATTGCTTCTTTTTACATCTTTACTTTTAGTGATAAATTTTGCCGTTGAAGGTAATACTTGCATTAACCCTATTGCACCATCTTTACTTTTTGCTTTTATGTTGAACATAGATTCTTGATGCATGAAAGCGTGAAGTAATTCTTTTTCTAATTTGAAACCATCTCGTGGCTTCCAAATACTAGTTGGGTAATAGAGGTAAGTAGGAACATCCATACCGAAATTCTCTAGCTTATTGACAATTTTTAATTGAGTATAGGCAAGGTCAAAGTTTTCAGCAATTTGAATAGACTCTTTCGCTATTTCTCTATTTAAAATAGAATTGATATGAACAATTTCCTTTTCTAATTCATCCGCAAAACCAACTTGTATTAGTGTCTGTATTCTTTTTCCTGCGGGTATATTTAAAATAGTACTATTGTTTTTATTAAGATCAGTATTTTCTACCCACTCTATTTTTTTATCTACACCTAATATTTCTAATGCAAGCATTCCATAAAAACTATTCGGATTATTTGATGCTCTTTTTAACCAAAAATTAATATCATCATAGCGACCAAGTTTTGCATACGATCTGGCTGTCCAAAAACTTCCTGACGTTTGGTGCCACGCATCATCTTTTAAACTTATCGAAAATAGTGAAAAATATTTTGCAGCATCTTCATATTTTTCTAGTCTCCAAGAAGATAAACCAGCAGTCCAAGCTGCATAAGGAACATATTTAGCAGAATTTACAAGAGCTTCAGAAGCGTATTGGATTGCCAAGTCATTTTTATTTGCTAAGAAATATCCTTTTGCAATTAATTCTTTTTGTTGATCTATCTCAACTTGATCTAATAATAAATCTACATCTCTTTGTTTTAATAATTGCACTGCACCTGTCGGCCATCCTTTGTTAACTCTTGATTTAATTCCATTAATTAATTTTCTTTTTTCAGCTCTTTGATTGTTAGAGAGTTTTTTTGAATTTTTATATTTACTAGACTTTTTATTGGTTACCTGTTCTGACTCTATTCCAATTGGAATGCTTGGTTTAGTCGGACTTTTATAACCCTCAGGCATTCTTCGAATAGCCAATTTATAAATTTGCTTTGCTTGTGGATGATCATTATATTTTTTTAGCCAATAATATAATTCTAAATACTTTGATCGATAACAATTTGGATGCAAAAACTTTTGTGCATAGATGTGTCCTAATAAAGATTTATTTTTAATTTTTAAAATAAAATTGTTTGCACTTTTCCATTTGCATATATCTTGAAACTTGTATGCTTGTTGATAGTTATAAACATCTTCTTCACTAAGAACCTTTGATGAGAATATATTATCATATTTGGTGACTATATCTTGTTGGTATGCGTAGATTTGTTTTGAAAAAATTATAAAGAATATAAAAAAACAAAAAATTAAAAATTTTTTATGATACATTTTTCAATTTCTCTTGTAGCATTTGTAAATCTTCCCAAGAGTGTTTTTTATACTGAGGAGATCGTAGTAAAAAAGCTGGATGATAAGAGGCTATTGTAGGAATACCTTCTTCTAAATTGAGTGATTTGTATTCATGCCATTCACCTCTGAGTTTTCCAAGGGTTAGAGGCGTTGATAAAATAGCTTTTGCCGCAACACCTCCTAAAAGAAAGATAAATTTTGGTTTAATGATATCAATTTGTCTTTGTAAAAATGGCAAAAATTCTAAAATTTCTTCATCATTTGGAGTTCTATTATCAAGCGGGCGCCAATTAACAACATTAGTAATATAGACGTCTTCTCTTCGTAAATTTATTGCTAGAAGCATTTTATTTAAAAGTTGTCCGGCTCTCCCAACAAATGGAATACCTTGTTGATCCTCATCTCTTCCTGGAGCCTCACCAATTAACATAACATTTGCATTTAAATTTCCATCATAGACAACTAAATTTTTAGCAGTTTTTTGAAGATTAGATTTGTGAGCTTTAAGATCCTCAATCACTTCATCTATTTTATTTTTTTTATCCCCAAAATTAATATTGGAATTAGGTAATTCAGATTTTTTCTCATTTTCAAACCACTTTCTTGAAGAATCTTGAAGAAAATAGTTTACTCCAGAATTAACAATGAATTCTAAATTTTTTTTATTTGATTGATTCATGCAAAATTACAATTATCTATTCATAGTGCAACTCTAGTATATTTAAAATGATTAATTTGATTAAAAAACTATTTTTTATTTGTCTGCTTATCTCCTTCAATATTAGCGTTTTTGCAACAAGTAGCTCTACCTTTTTAATCTCACAACTAGCCTTTAAAAATTATGATTATCCTGCAACATTATTGAATTTTAATGCTGATAAAATAAAATTATCTCAAAACCAATTACTTGATAAAGCAATAGCAGCGATTATTATCGAGGACATTAATTTAGCCAATGATATTGCTAATAAAATCTTGGAAAAAAACAAAAATAATCAAGAGGCATATATAATTAAAATTTCATCCCTATTTTTAAAAAAAAAATTTGATCAGATAAAAGAATTACGAGACAATTTAGATCAACCAAATGAATTACTAGATTTTATTTTCTTCACAAATAATAGACTTAAGGATGGCACTACTATTAGTCGTTCACTTGTTGAAATTGTGGCATCATCTTTTTCAAACAATGAACAAAGACGTTTAAACTATAATTTTTTATTATTTTATACTTCACTTGCTAAATTAATTGACACAAAAAATGAAAGAGCAATAATTATTAAGGCTGAATTATTTGATCAAGTTGGTCAATTTGAAGTGGCAAGAGATACTTTTGAAAAAATAGGTAAAGACAGTCCATATTATTTAGATGCACAAAGTAGTTTAGCAATTAATTATTTATATAACAGTTCGTATGAAGATGCTGAAAATAAAATTTTATCTATTCTTCAAAATAATAATAACAATTATTCTCTTAAAAAAATTCTCGGTGATTTTTATCGGTACAATAAAAAATATGATTTAGCTTTATCAATATATAACCAGATGATTGAAGAAAACCGCGGTGACGTTTGGAATATATATTATATGAGAGGTATATGTTTTGAACAATTAGGTGATTGGGATTTGGCAGAAAAAGATTTTTTAAAATCACTTGAAATAAAACCTGATAGTCCAAATGTATTAAATTATCTTGCGTATGGTTGGGTTGAAAGAGAAATGAAATTAGATCGTTCTTTACAAATGTTAGAAGAAGCGTATGAAGCTAATCCTGAAAGTTTCTATATTATTGACAGTCTTGCTTGGGCACATTTTAAAAAAAATAATCTTTCAGAAGCTGCTCGTTTAATGGAAATGGTAATAGATATTGCGCCAGGTGAAGCAATATCTCTAGACCACCTAGGAGATATTTATTATGCTATGAATAGAAAAAGAGAAGCTATTCATTTCTGGCAACAAGCACTAGAATTAGCTGAACCTGAAGATGAAATTGAAGAAAATGTTAAAATTAAATTAGAAAAATTTAATGGATAATAGTATTACTGAGAAGTCACCTGCAAAAATAAATTTATTTCTTAAAATTTTAAATCGAAGAGCAGATAATTATCATAATATTAGAACAGGAATAACCAGTATTAATTTATGTGATGAAATAGAGGTAAAGCCAAGCAATCAATTCAATGTTGAATACAGGGGTGCATTTGCTCCAGAAAATAATATATTTGATGATTGTATTATAAAAAAAATATTTAGTTTTTTGAATATTTCACCTCCCAACATTTCGTTTTCAATTACAAAAAACTTTCCCTATCAAGCTGGATTGGGCTCGGCATCTTCAAATGCAGCAACAGTAATAAAGATCCTAGAAAATCTACAAATTATTAATAAAAAAAATATTTTTGACTACACAGATTTAGGTTCTGATATTCCTTTCTTTCTTAATCAACACGATAGTTTGGTAAGAGGAAGGGGAGACTTAATTTCAAATATTGTCTTCCCAAAATATTTTTTCTTAATAACAAAACCTAATTTTAATTGCTCCACAAAAAAAATGTACGACACATTCATTCCTTCTGATTTTGATTATAATGTCGAGGAAGATATTGAAGAAATTAATGATAACGATAACGGGAATGATTTTGAAAAAGTAATTAAAAAACTCGAACCAGATTTTAATTCTATTTATAATAAGATGGATAATTTAGAAGATACTATTTTTACAAGACTAACAGGTAGTGGATCATGTATTTTTTCAGTTTTTGAAAATAAACTTACAGCTGAAAATGCAAAAAATTCTTTTCTTAAAACTTATCCAAATTTATGGGTAGCAATTGCTGAAAATAATAATATAAAATTATAAAATTTTATGTTTCTCAAATACGGCAGTTAAACTATCCCCTTTTTTTAGTTCATCTCTAACAGTATTTTCA
>CACNPW010000013.1 GCA_902622475.1 uncultured Alphaproteobacteria bacterium
TATTCGATGGTTTGACAGGTGAATGGCTATCTAAAGTAATTTCTATCAATAGAGATAACATTGTTTTACAAATACAAAACAAATTGAGAGATATTCCTCAAGAATCTGATTTATGGCTTATATTTGCTCCAATCAAATCTTATAGAATGAATATCACCATTCAAAAAGCTACCGAGCTTGGTATTTCTAGATTTATTCCAATTTTGACAGAATATACAAATCAATCAAAAATAAATTTAAAAAATTTTGAATTAAATATGATTGAAGCATCAGAACAATCTGAGAGATTGTCAATTCCGACTTTAGAAAAAACAATTAAACTAGATGATTTAGTTGACAATTTTCCGTGTGATAGAGGATTAGTATTTTGTGACGAAGGAAATGAAAATTTACCAACTATTTACAACGCATTAATTAATGAAACAAAAAAATACAAAAAATGGTCTGTCATTATTGGACCTGAAGGTGGTTTTTCTGAAAAGGAACGAACAACCATCTCTTCTTTGTCTTCATGTATATCCGTCTCTTTGGGAAAAAGAATTTTACGATCAGACACAGCAACTACTGCTGCAATTTTTTCTATTCAATCGGTTATTGAATAAATCATAATGAGCGACAACCTGTCCTAGAATTTTGCCTCTAAATCACTGGTTAATTTACTGAATAATTTATTTATTAGTGTATACAATAACTAACTAAGATGCGCATTTTATCCTTTATTATTGCTACATTTACTACTTTTGCTTCTTCAGCAAATGGTATTTCTGATTGGCAGTTAGGTTTTCAAACACCTGCAAGTGACGTTATGAGAAATGTTTATGATCTTCATAATTTTGTATTAATTATGATGACTGCAATCACTATATTTGTTCTGTTTCTAATCTTTTACGTTGTATTTAGATTTAGAAGAAAAGTAAATCCAGTTGCTTCTAAAACTACTCATAACACATTTATAGAAATACTCTGGACTGGGATTCCAGTAATAATATTAATTTTTATGGCTATCCCATCTTTTAAGTTAGTATATCAGCAAGATGTAATACCTGAAACAGATATGACAATTAAAGTCATAGGCCATCAGTGGTACTGGGAGTATCAATACCCAGAACATGATGACATTTCTTTTGAGAGTTACATGACACCTGATGAAGAATTAGAACCAGGTGACATAAGATTATTAACAGTAGATAACCACCTTGTTTTACCAGCAAATAAAAATATTCACGTATTAGTTACTGCTGGTGATGTGCTTCATAGTTTTGCGATGCCTTCATTAGGTGTAAAAAAAGACGCGGTTCCTGGAAGACTTAATGAAACATGGTTCAATATAGATGAACCAGGAATATATAGAGGTCAATGTTCAGAATTATGTGGAACAGGTCATGGGTACATGCCCATTGTTATAGAGGCACTTAATGAAAAAGATTTCAATAATTGGATAATTGAACAAAAAAACAAGTTAGCATTAGCAAATGAAATAACCACTAAAGAGAATATAATAGAATAGGAGAAAAATGAGTTACGCAGATTCAGCAAGTCACGACCATCATGATCATAAACCAGGATTTATAAAAAGATGGTTTTTTTCTACCAATCATAAAGATATTGGAACTCTCTATATAATATTTGCTATACTAGCTGGTTTGGTTGGAGGTTTCTTTTCATTATTAATGAGAGCTGAATTAGCTGCCCCAGGCTTAGATGTTGTTGCTGATGGTCAAGTTTGGAATGTAATTATCACTGCTCATGGTTTGTTAATGGTATTTTTTGTTGTAATGCCTGCATTGATAGGCGGTTTTGGAAATTGGTTTGTCCCATTAATGATTGGTGCGCCTGATATGGCTTTTCCAAGAATGAATAATTTTAGTTTTTGGATACTTGTTCCTGCTCTAGTTTTATTAGTTGTTTCAGCAACAATAGGAACTGGTGCTGGTACGGGATGGACAATTTATCCTCCACTCTCAAATAAACTCGGACACGCAGGACCTTCTGTTGATATGGCAATTTTTGCTCTTCATTTAGCAGGGGCCTCTTCAATTTTGGGTGCAGTTAATTTTATAACAACAATACTTAATATGAGAACGCCTGGAATGACTCTTCATAAGATGCCTCTTTTTGTATGGGCTATGTTAATTACTGCATTCTTACTTTTATTAGCTGTCCCTGTTTTAGCTGGAGCAATTACGATGCTTCTAACCGATAGAAACTTTGGTACAACATTCTTTAATCCTGCAGGTGGTGGAGACCCGGTTCTTTTCCAACACTTATTTTGGTTCTTTGGTCACCCAGAAGTTTACATTATGATATTACCAGCTTTTGGAATTGTAAGTCAGGTCATCTCTACTTTCTCAAGAAAACCAGTATTTGGATATCTAGGAATGGTGTATGCTATGATATCTATAGGATTTATAGGATTTATTGTTTGGGCTCACCATATGTTCACAGTTGGTATGAGCGCAGATTTAAGAGCATATTTTATGCTAGCTACAATTATTATTGCTGTTCCAACCGGTATAAAAATCTTTAGTTGGATAGCAACGATGTGGGGTGGATCACTTACATTTGAAACTCCAATGTTATTTGCAATTGGGTTTGTTTTCTTATTTACACTCGGAGGAGTAACTGGAGTCATTCTAGCCAATGCTGGAATAGACACTGTAATGCATGATACATATTATGTTGTTGCACACTTCCATTATGTTCTGAGCATGGGAGCTATGTTTGGAATCTTTGCAGGTATTTACTATTGGTTTGGTAAAATGTCTGGAAGAAAGTATAATGAATTCTTAGGCAAACTACATTTTTGGTTATTTTTTATTGGGGTAAATGTAACATTTTTCCCTCAACATTTCTTAGGACTTGCTGGTATGCCTCGAAGAATTCCAGATTATCCAGACGCTTATGCAGGATGGAATCTCGTATCAACTTACGGTTCTTACATCTCTTTTGCTGCTACCTTGATATTTCTTTTTGCAATTGTGCATGCTTTATTTTTTGGAAAGAAAGAAGTCGCAAACCCGTGGGGAGAGGGAGCTGATACTCTTGAATGGACACTTTCTTCACCTCCACCATTCCATCAGTTTGAGACTTTACCTAAATTCAAAGGATAATTTACGTGGATGCTAAATCCTTAGAAGCTGGTTATAGCAATAATTTTCTTTTAAGAAAATTTAAAGGTTATTATGAACTAATGAAACCAAGAGTTATGTCCTTGGTTATTTTTACTGCTTTTGTTGGAATGTTTTTGGCACCTGGGCAGATAACATTTCTAAATAGTTTTCTCGTAATAGTTGCTATTGCGTTGGGAGCTGGTTCTTCAGCAGCAATAAATATGTGGTTCGATGAAGATATAGATAAAACTATGGAAAGAACAAAACTAAGACCAATTCCGCTTGGAGTAGTTTCTAAAAATGAAGCATTAGTTGTAGGGATATTAACAGGGACTATTTCTTTAATTTTGATGCAATGGTTCTCGAATTCGTTAGCAACTAGTTTACTTCTTTTTACAATTCTCTTTTATGTATTTATCTATACATTTTGGCTTAAACGAACAACTTCATTAAATATAGTTATTGGAGGAGCAGCAGGAGCAATTCCTCCAATTATTGGATGGACAGCGGTTATTCCTGAATTAAATTTCTTACCAATTAGTTTATTTGTAATTATATTTTTTTGGACCCCACCTCATTTTTGGGCCCTATCCGTATATAGATATAATGATTATAAAAATGCTAATGTGCCTATGTTACCAAATGTAAGCAGTATTGAAGATACAAAAAAACAGATTGTTTATTATGCTGTAATATTAATTTTATCGAGCTATCTTCCATACTTAGATAGAAATGTTGGAATAATATACTTAACTATAGTTACTATATTAAATTTATTATTATTTAATAGCTCTTTAAAGTTAAAAAAATCTAGAGAAAAAAAATCAATGCCAAATTCTGAAGGGTTAAAATTTTTTGCTATTTCAATTCTTTATTTATTCAGTTTATTCTCAGCATTATTGATTGATCATGTGGTACTAAGATGAAAAATAGAAGAAGAAAAAATATTATCACTTTAATTATTCTACTTTGTATTGTCGCATTCTTTTATTTGTGGACTTTATTTAAGGCTAATATTTTTGGAGTATAATGACAAATACTAGAACAGCTTTAGGATTATCATTAATTGTTCTAACAATGATAACTTTAGTTGCTTTTTCGGTACCTTTATATGACTTATTTTGTCGTGTTACTGGTTATGGTGGTAAGACAAGTACATCTGAGTTCCTTTCATCATCAATTTTAGAAAGAGATATTAACCTTAAATTTAATGCCGATGTTAATGATAGTATAAATTGGACATTCACCGCACCAGAAAATATTAAATTTAAGGTTGGTGAAAATAAACTTGTTAACTATAAAGCTACAAATCAATCTGACGTTGAAACAATTGGAACTGCGACATTTAATGTTTTACCAGAAAAGGTTGGTCCGTATTTTATTAAAACACAGTGTTTTTGTTTTGAAAAGCAGGCTTTAAAACCTGGTGAAACAGTTGAAATGCCGGTTGTGTTTTATATAGACCCTTCAATTAATGAGGATCCAACAATGAAAGATGTCGAAGAGATAACATTGTCATATACCTTTTTTAAATATATAGAATAACCAATGGCTAATAAATCAACAACAGGGCAGAAACATCCATATCACTTAGTTGACCCAAGCCCACTTCCATTTTTATCATCAATAGCTGGTCTAGCAATGGCTGCTGGTCTTGTATTTTACATGCATTATGGAACTTCCTGGCTTCTTATTCTTGGTACAATTGGTTTGTTAACTATTATGTTTTTATGGTGGAGAGACGTAATTAAAGAGTCAACTTTTCAAAAGGTTCATACACCTGTTGTGGAACTGGGACTAAGATATGGAATGGCGCTTTTTATTGCATCAGAAGTAATGTTCTTTGTTGCTTTTTTCTGGGCTTTCTTTGATGCAAGTTTAACACCTAAATTACCTATAGAAGAATTCTCTGAAACTTTTGATAGTAATGGTGCTGTTGGAATTTGGCCACCAGAAGGTATCAAAACATTTGATCCGCTTGATGTTCCTTTTTTAAATACATTAATATTATTAATGTCAGGTACTACTTGTACATGGGCTCACCATGCTGTTAGAGAAGGTCATAGAGATCAAGCCATTCAGGCATTATGGTGTACTGTTGGTCTCGGAATTTTCTTCTCATTTATGCAGGGTGTAGAATATTACGAGGCAGCTCATCATTATTTTAGTTTTACTGATGGAATATATCCGTCAGTATTTTATATGGCTACTGGTTTTCATGGATTTCATGTAATGGTTGGAACAGCATTTCTAGCTGTTTGTTTGTATCGTGTTTATAAAAATCATTTTACTCCAGATAGACATTTTGGTTTAGAAGCTGCAGCATGGTACTGGCACTTTGTTGACGTAGTTTGGTTGTTCTTGTTTGTCTGCGTTTATGTTTGGGGTGCATAAATTAAAAACTTTCCCATAAAATTTTTTTTATTTAGTTTATTTTGTATTGTGCTGACAATATTTTTAGGAATTTGGCAATTGCAAAGACTGGAATGGAAAGAAAATATTATAGCCGAATTTAATGAACTAAAGGATCAAAAACCACTTTCACTCTCAATGGGAAAAATGAAGTATCCAAACATTGATGAGTTTACTAAAGTTATCTCTTTAGGAACTGTTGACAGAAGTAAAAAAATTTTTTTCCCTGCTAAAACATTGAATGGGGTTTCTGGTGTTAGAATAGCTAGTTTATTGTCAGATAATCATGGTAATAATTATTTAATTGATGAAGGTTGGTTTGAGCAAAGCAGATATGATTATTTTAAAGACAATAATGAAATAATAAATGCTGAAATTCTAGGATACATTCGATATCCAACTCAAAAAAAGATGTTTACTCCAGAGAATTCTATCTCTTCAAATGAATGGTATTATTATGATTTGGAGCAAATTCAAACTTTCTTAAATGTTAAGATAAATCAGAAGTTTTTCATTAAAAATATGAGTAATTACGCAGAGAATTTTTTAATACCATCATCTCAAAATCATAATTTTTCAAATAATCATTTGCAGTATGCAATTACATGGTTTTTGATGAGTTTTTCTTTTTTGATTATTTTTATAATTTATTTATTTAGGAAGAAAAAATGAAAACATATTTAAAACTTAAAGAGATCTTTAATGAAGCTTCACTGACATCAGATATTGCAGGTATTTTGCACTGGGATATGGCAACAATGATGCCTAGCAACTCAAGAGATCAAAGATCAGATCAATTAGCCTATTTATCAAAACTAAGTCATAGTAAAATTTCATCTTCTGAAGTCGGTGATTTAATTGAAGATTCTAAGAATCTTAATCTAAGTAACAGTGATCGGAAAAACTTAAATGAAATGGATAGAGAATATAAATTAGCTTCTGCTATTCCAACGGAGCTTGTAGAAAAAATTTCAAAATCTTCAGCTAAATGTGAAGGTGTTTGGCAAGAGGCAAGGGAAAAGTCCGAATTTAATTTAGTAAAAAAAGATTTAGAAGAACTTATAAATTTAACGAAAGAAGAAGCTAATATTCTAGGGGAAACTTTTAAAATTTCTCCTTATGAAGCACTAATAAATAAATTTGAACCTTCTTCAGAAGAAAATAAAATATCTGGAGTATTTGATGATTTACAAAAATTTCTCACACCACTTATTGATAAAATTATTGATAAGCAAAAAAAAGAAGAAACACTTCAATTTGAAAAAAGTATTGATGAAGAAAAGCAGAAAAATATTTCTGAATATATAATGAAACAAATAGGTTTTGATTTTACAAGAGGGAGACTTGATAAAAGTGTTCACCCTTTTTGTGGAGGATCTACAAATGATGTTAGAATTACAACTAGATATAATAATGAAAATCCATTTTCATCTTTAGATGGTGTTATGCATGAAACTGGACATGCATTATATGAGCTAAACCTTCCAAAATATTGGATTCATCAGCCAGCAGGTAAATCTAGGGGGATGGCCATGCATGAAAGTCAATCACTATTAATTGAAATGCAAATCACTAGATCTTTAGCTTTTAAAAAATTTTTATCTAATACCTTAAATAATAAATTTGATATAAATGACAAAGCTACAAATCCAGACAATCTTTACAAATTAGGTACTCGAGTAAACAAATCTTTTATAAGAGTTGAGTCAGATGAAGTAACCTATCCCTTGCATATTATCTTAAGATTTAATTTAGAAAGAAAAATTTTTAACAATGAAATAAATATTGTAGACATTCCCGATGCTTGGAATGATGAATTTAATAGATTATTTAATTTATCGATAAATAAAGATACTGATGGATGTTTACAGGATATTCATTGGTTTGCTGGATTATTTGGATACTTTCCAACATATTCATTAGGAGCACTCACTGCTGCTCAATTTGCGTCTCAATTGAGAACTGATCAAAAGGAATTAGATAAGGAAATAGAAAATGGTGAATTTTCAAATTTAGTAAATTGGCTTAAAAAAAATATCCATGAAAAAGCTAGTTTTTTTTCAACTAATGAGGTTTTAGAACAGGTTACAAAGTCGCCTTTAAATGCTAAATATTTCAAAGAATATATTACTAATCGCTATCTTTAATGAAATATTTAAGCACAAGAGATGATTCTCTAAGCAGATCATTTAACGATATCCTTTATCAAGGATTATCGAGAGATGGTGGTCTGTATTTACCCCAAAGCTGGCCCAGAATAGACTTACTAAGTTTAAAAAATAAATCATACGAAGAAGTAGCATGTGAAATTATTTTTCCTTATGTAAATGAAAATATAGAAAAATTAGAATTACAAAAAATTTTAAATGAAACTTATGCAAATTTTAATCATGAAAAAATAGCTCCATTAGTAAAATTAAAAAATAATAAATTTTTATTAGAATTAATTTATGGACCTACTTATGCTTTTAAAGATTACGCTTTACAATTTCTTGGTAACCTATTTTCTACAAGTTTAGAGATGTCTCCAAAAAAAATTACTGTTTTAGGCGCAACTTCTGGCGATACTGGGTCAGCTGCAATTCATTCTTTTAAATCAAAAAAAGACATAAATGTATTTATTCTACATCCTCATAATAAAGTATCACCTATTCAACAAAAACAAATGACTACAGTAATTGATAAGAATATTTTTAATATTGCTGTAGAGGGTAATTTTGATGATTGTCAAAAAATTGTCAAAGAACTATTTGTTGATGACGAAATACAAGAGTCTATTTCTTTAACTGCAGTAAACTCTATAAATTGGGCTCGATTAATTGCACAAGTTGTTTATTATTTTTGGGCTTACTTGCAAGCTGATAAGCAGAAAATTAATTTTATTGTTCCTTCAGGAAATTTTGGCAATATTTTTTCAGCCTTTGTTGCTAAACAAATGGGATTACCTATTGGTCATTTACATATTGCAACTAATTCTAATGATATCTTGAAGTCCATAGTAGACACTGGAGAAATGAAAAAAAAATCTGTTTTTCAAACATATAGTCCTAGTATGGATATACAAGTTTCAAGTAACTTTGAGAGGCAAATTTTTGAAAGTCTCAATAGAGACAGCAAAAGAGTAAATGAAGTATTTGAAAGTTTTTCATCAAAAGGTTTTTATCAATTTGATGACTCTGTTATAGCTAAGTTTCAGCAAATATATAAGGCTTCCTCAATTGATGATAGCCAGACTCTGGAAACAATTAAATATGTATATGAAAAATTTAATTATATTGCTGACCCACATACTGCAACAGGACTAAAAGTATTATTAGATAAAAAAGATGATGAAGCATGGGTATCTTTGGTTTGTGCGCATCCTGCAAAATTTGACAAAGCTGTGAATAAAGCAATTAATAAAGAAATTGAAATACCAAAAGAATTGAGCAATCTCTTTGATAAAGAGGAAAAGATGACTATATTACCCAATAGTACTATGGATGTAAAAAACTTCATCTTAGAAAAAACAAGCAATGCATAAAATTACAACACTAGAAAACGGATTAAGAATAGTAACTCAAAATATGCCAGGACTGGAAACAGTATCAATGGGTATATGGAATTTTGTTGGTGGTAGAGATGAAACAAAAGACATAAATGGCGTTGCTCACCTTTTAGAGCATATGGCTTTTAAAGGCACCTCAACGAAAAATGCTCTTCAAATTGCTGAAACAATTGAAAATGTTGGCGGAGATATAAATGCCTATACTTCAAAGGAAATAACAGCTTATTATGTAAAACTCTTAGCTGATGATCTACATTATGGAATAGATATTCTGACAGATATTTTGCAAAATTCTACATTTGCTGAAGATGAACTTAATCGAGAAAGAGGAGTCATAATTCAAGAAATTGGAATGTACCTTGATACACCTGATGATATGATTTTTGATTATTGGCAAGAAAAAGCATACCCGGACCAACCAATGGGACGTTCAATATTGGGTAAAACTGATATTATTAAAAATATTTCAAGAGATGAAGTTAAAGACTTCATGATGAATCATTATAATCCAAAAAAAATGATTATAAGTGCAGCTGGAAAAATTGACCATGATCAATTTATAGAATCAATTAAAAAATCATGCACTAATCTTCCAACTGGATTATCTACTGAAAGGGAAAAACCAGATTATAAATCTGGAGAATACAGAGAAGATAAAAAATTAGAACAGATTCATCTATTGCTTGGTTTTGAAGGTATAGATTACCACCATGATGACTACTACTCTTTATTAGTTTACTCTTCTTTATTAGGGGGAGGTATGTCATCAAGATTGTTTCAAGAGATTAGAGAGAAACGTGGCCTTGTATATGGTATTTCTTCTTTCAGTTCATCTTACACTGATACTGGTGTTTTTGGTATTTACTGTGGAACAGGTGAAAATCAAATTCAAGAGCTCATACCTGTTTTATGTGATCAATTAAATGAAAGTCCTAATTCAATTACAGAAAAGGAAATAAATAGAGGTAAAGCTCAATTGAAAGCAAGCTTAATGATGGGGAGGGAAAGTGCATTTAGAAGATGTGAGAGTGCTGCCAGACAACTTCTGGTCTTTAATAGAATAATTGAACCAGCTGAAACTATTAAAAATATAGATAGGGTTTCTAAAGAGACTGTTCAAAAGATTGCGAATGAAATTGTAAAAGGGCCAATAACTATATCAAGTATTGGACCATTATCTAAACTTGAAAATATTGATAAAATACAAAATCGTATTAATTAAATTTTAAAAAATTATTTTATTTTTAAATCTTCTTTAATTGAATGATTAAGCTCTCCATCTTCAGATGATAGATTCATAGATACTTTTATGGTTTCACCTACTTTGATACTTCCTTCAGTAAATTTTTTTCGTATGTAATTTTCTATTTCACGTTGAGAACTAATACCAACTTGTTTAAGAAATTTTCTAATCTCTATATTTAAATTATCTTCATCCATGATTTACTATAAATTATTTTGATAGATTCACTCAATAATGTTATTAATTTTATATGGAAACTGCTTCTTTTGAAACTAAACTTGGTTGGATTACAGTAAAAAAAAAGAGTAGTAGCGTCTTTTCACTGAGTTTTGGAAAAACAAATAAAACAATTAATTTAATTAATATTAAGAATCAAATTAATTTATACGCTTCTGGAAAACTTAAAAATTTTAAGATTAACTATTCTTTTGAAGGTTCCCCTTTACAAAAAAAAATTTGGAAAGAATTATCTAAAATTAAATATGGTAAAGTTTCAACATATGGAGAAATAGCAAAAAAAGTTGGTACGTCTCCAAGATATGTAGGTAATGTTTGTGGACAAAATAAACTTTTACTTATTATCCCCTGTCACCGTGTAATTCGTAGTGATGGTAAACTTGGAGGATTTTCTGGTAGAGGGGGAATCAAATTAAAAAAAAGATTACTCAACTTAGAACAAAGTGTCTCATAAAATAATTATTCTTCAACATACACCCTTAGTAACACCTGGGTACTTTACCAAGTTAATGAATGAAGACTTAGTAGAAACAACTATTATTCGATTGGATGAAGGAGAAAAGATTCCTATTAATCTTGATATATTTGATGGAATGATATGTTTAGGTGGACCAATGGATACTTGGATGGAAGAACAATATCCGTGGATGATTGATGAAAAAAACAAGATAAAGGAATTTGTTCTAAATAATCAAAAACCATATCTTGGAATCTGTTTAGGCTGTCAATTTTTAGGTGAAATTCTTGGAGGTAAAGTAATTAAATCTAATCCTCCAGAAATTGGGGTTTTAAATATTAATATTTTAGATAATAAAAAAAAGGATCAAATTTTTCAAAATTTTGATAATCAGATTAAAGCATTGCAATGGCATAGTTACGAAGTAAGTGAACTAAATAATTCTGAAGTTACTATTTTAGGTTCATCAGATATTACAAAATTTCAAATATTTAAGTATAAAAATCATGCTTATGGTATTCAATTTCATATGGAAGTCGATGAAAACACAATCATTAAATGGTCCAAAGTTCCTGAATTAAAAAATGCTTTAGAAAAATATTTAGAAAAAAACTCCATTGATGAACTTGATATATTGCTTAGAAATAATATTCAAGAAATGAACAATAATACTAAAAAATTATATGAAAATTTTAAAAATTTAATGACTACCTTAAAGTTTCATGTTTAAATAGTTTTGGAGAAAATTTATGAAAAAAATTAAAGGACCTGCAATATTTTTAGCACAGTTTATAGGAGATAAAGAACCATTTAATTCACTACCTAGTATATGTAAATGGGTATCTGATCTTGGATATAAAGGAATTCAATTGCCAGCAGAAAATTTAGCAGTTTTTGATTTGGATAAAGCAGCTTCGAGTAAAGATTACTGTGACGAAATAAAAGGAATAGCAAAAAATTTTAATCTTGAAATAACTGATATTGCATCTCATCTAACCGGTCAATTGGTTGCAGTTCATCCTGCTTATGACACACTCTTTGATGGTTTTGCTGCTGATGAGGTAAAGGGTAATCCAAAAGCTAGACAAGAATGGGCAGTAAAAAGGATGATGAATGTCGCTCAAGCATCAAAAAACTTAAATTTAAAAACTGCTGCTACATTTTCTGGTGCTTTATGTTGGCCTTTTCTTTATCCATTTCCTCAAAGACCTGAAGGTTTAGAAGATGAAGCTTTTGGTGAATTAGCAAAAAGATGGCATCCAATTTTAGATAAATTTGATGAGTGTGGAGTAGATCTTTGTTACGAAATTCACCCTAGTGAGGATTTACACGACGGTTCAACTTTCGAAATGTTTTTAGACAGAGTAAATAATCATAAACGTTGTAATATGTTGTATGACCCAAGTCATTATGTTCTCCAATGTTTAAACTATCTTGATCACATTGATATTTACCATGAAAGAATCAAAATGTTTCATGTTAAAGATGCAGAATTTAATCCGTCTGGTAGGCAAGGAGTTTACGGAGGTTATCAATCATGGATAAACAGAGCAGGTAGATTCAGATCACTTGGTGATGGCCAGGTTGATTTTAAATCAATTTTTTCAAAACTATCTGGTTATAATTTTGATGGATGGGCAGTTTTAGAGTGGGAATGCTGTATTAAAAGCCCTGAACAAGGTGCAGCTGAAGGAGCTCCATTTATTCAAAATCATATTATTGAAGTTACAGACAAAGCATTTGATGATTTTGCAAGTTCTGGAACGGACGAGCAAGCTAACAAAAAGATTTTAGGTATATAAGGAGTAATTATGGGAAGAAGATTAAAACTTGGGATGATTGGTGGTGGCCAAGGAGCTTTTATTGGAGCCGTGCATCGTCTATGTGCAAGGATGGATGATAAGTATGAATTTGTTGCTGGTTGTTTATCTTCAACTCCTGAAAAAGCAGCTAAGTCTGCTGAAGAAATTGGTCTTGATCCTTCAAGAAGTTACCCTGATTTTAAAACTATGGCTGAAGAAGAATCTAAAAGAGATGACGGCATTGAAGTAGTATCTATTGTTACACCAAATCATATGCATGCTGCACCATCAATAGAATTTCTTAATAAAAATATTAATGTTATTTGTGATAAACCTATGACTTCTACAATGGAAGATGCTCATAAATTAGTTGAAGCAGTCTATAAATCTGATGCTCATTTTTTCTTAACTCATAATTATTCCGGATATCCAGTTGTTAGAGGTATGAGATCACTTATTGAAAATGGAGAACTAGGCAAAATAAGAATTATTAAAGGATCTTATCTTCAGGGTTGGCTTGGCTCAAAAGAAGAAGATTCAGGTTCTAATAAACAAGCAGAATGGAGAACTGATCCTTCAAGAAGTGGAGCTGCAGGAAGTGTGGGTGATATAGGAAGTCATGCTATGCATTTGTTAGAATTTATAACCCAATTAAAATTACAATCAGTTAGTGCAGATCTAACTACCTTTGTTGAAGGAAGAAAATTAGATGATGATGCTTCTATAATGATCAGATTAAATAATGGAGCTAAGGGATCATTATCCATCTCTCAAGTTGCAACAGGTGAAGAAAATAATTTTAGTGTTGCTATTTATGGTGACAAGGGTGCATTGAAATGGAGTCAAGAAAATCCAAATTATGCAACATTTAGTCAAGTAGGGGAGGCGAGTAAGATAATAACTAGAGGCGGTTCGATTAAAGTTGAAGGAAGTGAAGCTAATGTCCGAATCCCTGCAGGTCATCCAGAAGGATATCTTGAGGCATTTGCACAAATCTATTCAGATGCTGCAGATGTTATTCAAAATAAAGAAAATAAGGAAGAATTATTAAAGATGCTTCCAAATATTGATGATGGTTTGCACATAATGAAATTTATTAATGCTACTGTAGATTCGAGTAATAATAATTCTAAGTGGATAAATTTATCTGAAATAAAGTAATATTTTTAGCAGTATTATTGGTTTTTTTTATATATGCAAATATTGCATACCAATATTCTCTTAAATATTCTTACTAAAATTTAATAATAAACTAATTCACTTATTACGTTCATCACTCTTTTAGGGTGACGGAAGTAGACGAAAGTCGAAGGAACGCATGCAAAGTTATTAAATCGTTCAATTTGCCTAAGGCAAATCGGAAGTAGGTTTAAACCGAAGGAACGCGGATCTTATTATTTAATTTCCATAGCTAAGCATGAAAAGTAACGCATGACTCAATGTGAGCCATGTACTGTGAAATTTATAATGGAGGATTAATGTTAAAAAAATCTATATATTTCATTGGCATTGTAACTGTCTTCTTACTCTTTAGTTCTTACGCAAGAGCAGAGGTAGATGGTGAAGTGCAATACATATTAAATACTTTCCTATTTCTTGTATCTGGGTTCTTAGTCATGTGGATGGCAGCAGGATTTGCAATGCTTGAATCAGGACTTGTTACATCTAAAAGTGTAGCAACAATTGCAGCTAAAAACATCGGCTTGTATTCAATTGCAGGAATAATGTTTTGGTTAGTCGGATACAATATGGCTTACGGTATACCTGCTGGAGGATTTATTGGATCTCCAATTCCTTGGAGTGATGGTAGCGCTGTCGATACAGGTTATTCAGATGGTTCTGACTGGTTCTTTCAGATGGTATTTTGTGCAACAACTTGCTCAATTGTATCTGGAACACTGGCTGAAAGAATTAAAATTTGGCCATTCTTTATTTTTTGTGCTTTATTAACTGGTTTCATTTATCCAATTGAAATGGGTTGGCAGTGGGGCGGAGGATACTTAGCGGAAGCTGGTTTCTCAGATTTTGCCGGTTCAACTCTAGTACATAGTGCAGGAGCAGCAGCAGCACTTGCTGGTGCAATTTTATTAGGCCCAAGATTAGGAAGATTCACTGATAGTGGTGAAGCAGCTCCAATGGAGCCTTTTGCAAATTCTTCAATACCTCTTGCAACTCTTGGTGTATTCATCCTATGGCTTGGATGGTTCGGATTTAATGGTGGATCACAACTTGCAATGGGTACATTTGATGATGTTACAGCAGTAGCAACAATATATATCAATACTAACTTGGCAGCTGGTGCAGGTGTAATGGCTTGTGCAGTAATTTCAAGACTAGTAACTGGTAAAACAGATGTTGTTATGATGCTTAATGGCGCATTAGGTGGTCTAGTAGCGATTACAGCAGAACCATTAGCTCCATCACCAATACTAGCAATAATCATTGGTGCAGTCGGTGGTTTAATTGTCTTCTATGGTACTAGACTTTTAATATCTCTAAAAATTGACGACGTTGTTGGCGCAATTCCTGTTCATGGTTTTGCTGGAATTTTTGGAACATTAGTTGTTCCAATTTCAAACAGTGCTGCAAGTTTTGGAGCTCAACTTTACGGTATAATAGCAATTAATGTTTTCGTTTTTGTTGTATCTTTTATTATTTGGTACATCATGAAAATGCTCTTTGGTATTAGAATTAGTGAAGAGGCTGAAAAACTTGGAACAGATAAATCTGAAGTAGGTGTAATGGCTTACAGCATCAGAGACTAATGAATTTAGTGATTAGCACATCAACTCCTTATAGTTGGTCACTAATAATTGGGAGAGCATTTGCTCTCCCAAAATTACTAAATATTAAACAGAGTAATAAATGACAGAAACAGAAATTATAAAAGAAAAAAAGAGAAATATATATTCCAGTTTTTTCTCAGAAGATTACGTTTCAAAATTTTTATTTAAATCAATTTTACACCATGTTATTTCATTAGAAATTTATGAAAATAATAGATTAAACGGAATTTCATTTGAAACAATTTGTGCAAATATACCAAAGTCAATTGGTTCAAGATCATCTATTCAATCTATTCTAAACGAGGCTTTGGAAAAAAATATTTTTACTAAAGAACAAAGTAAAACAGATAAGCGAATTAAAAATTATTACTTAAGCAATAACTTTTTCAATATGATTAATTCTTGGTTACAAAAAGAGGGGTCTTATTTTAGTAAGTTGACTCCAAGAATTTAATTTTAATTTAAATCAATCAGAGGAAATTATACATGAAAACATCATTTATTATTAGTGGAAAGAAACATATTTTGAAATATGAAAGAAAAATGCCTGAAAAAGAGGTAATTAAAATGAAATCATTTGTGACAAGTAAAGGAACTAAACTTACTAAAACTACAAAATTTAAAATAAAAAAAGTTTTAGAAAAAGATAAAGAAAGGATTTTTGAGATTGTTCTATAATTAACAATTTCCAGAGAATAATGAGAGTTTACTTGCATCTATTCCTAATAAATTAAATGCATCCTTCCACTTATTATTAACTTTTTCGTCAAAAATAAAATCACTATCTGCTTTTAGCGTCATCCAACTATTTGAAGCTAATTCCTTTTCAATTTGTCCTGGACCCCATCCTGCGTATCCAAGAGCTAGGATACTATTCTTTGGGCCATTACCTTTTGAAAGATCCTCAAAAAATTCTGAAGTACTGGTTAACGCAACACCTTTATCTATAGTTAGGGTTTCTTTTTGAATTACTTCATCAGAATGTAAAACGAACCCCCTACCACTCTCAACAGGACCACCATAGCGAATGTAAAGTTTCTTATCTTCTAACGGCTTGTCTATACCTAGTTGTTCAAGCAAATCGGGGTAAAGATCATAATCAATTTTTTTGTTGATTATTATACCCATAGCCCCATCTTTTGAGTGCGCGCACATATAAATCACTGTTTTTTGAAATCTATCATCTTCTAATGAAGGCATTGAAATTAAAAACTGACCAGTTAAATTCATATAGTATATATATTCGCGTTAATTTATATTTTTCAATATTGTATTGATTTATTTTATATGGACAAGGTAATAAAAGTTATTAATCTATTAAAAATTGCAATAATATTTGCTTTTGGACTATTTAGCACAGCTGGATACTCCTTATCTTCAGATTGGGCAATTAGTGAAAAATCAAAAGTTAGATTAATTTCACCAATTACTTCATCAAATAATAATCAATTAATTTTAGCATTAGAATACGAACTAGAAGATGAATGGAAAACGTATTGGAAATCGCCTGGAGGAGGAGGTTTTCCTCAAAAAATTATATGGAATAATTCTTCGAACGTTAAAGATATAAAAATACTATGGCCAGAGCCAATAGAATTTGAAATACTAGGTTTAAAATCAATTGGATATAA
The DNA here is from genome assembly GCA_902622475.1 of uncultured Alphaproteobacteria bacterium. Lineage (GTDB taxonomy): Bacteria > Pseudomonadota > Alphaproteobacteria > HIMB59 > CACPNW01. The sequence continues at coordinate 17,226 of CACNPW010000013.1, forward strand.
AGATAAAGTTATATTCCCTTTGATTGTAGATATTGAAGATAATCAAAAACAAACAAATTTAAATTTAAATATTAATTATCTAGTTTGTAAAGATGTTTGCATTCCAGGTAGTGCAGATATTTTTCTAAATATACCATCTGGAGATGGTGAATATACAGATTATTTTTTTGAAATTGAAAAAGTTCTATCTACTACATTAAATAATAATATTGATTTTACACCTATTTCTAATTTCTCATTCAAGGCTATTGAAAATAACAATAGTGTTATTTTTGATATTGAAATATCAACTACCTCTTTTTTCGATGATCCAAAAATTTTTATTCACACACCATTTGGACTACCTGTTGTAGAACCAATAAATAATTATTCCCTTGATTTCCAAAAATTGAATACCTCTTTATATTACAGTGCCGATCAGTTTAATGAAAAAAAATTTCCAATAGAAATATTTTTTTATGATAATAATCACAGCTTTAAAGTTAAAAAAAGTGTAGAAATTGAAAATGTAGATAAAAATATCTCTATCAATACTAGTCTTATATACTTAATCTTAATTTCACTCTTAGGCGGGTTTATTTTGAATCTTATGCCATGTGTTTTTCCGGTATTATCGTTAAAATTATTATCTGTAATTAATACTGAGGATAAAAAAATTAAAAGTAGTTTTTTTATAACCGTATTGGGTATTATCTCTTCTTTTCTAATACTTGGTGCATTTTTTGCTATCCTGAAACAAATTAATATTTCAATATCTTGGGGTATGCAATTTCAAGAACCTTACTTTTTAATGTTCATTTTGATAATTATATCAATGTTCTTCTTGAACACTCTTGGTCTTATCCAAATAAACTTACCAGGTTTTTTGTCTTCATCAAAAATTTTAAATTCAGGAAACAATTTTTATACAAAGAATTTTTTTAATGGTTTTTTTGCTACACTACTTGCTACACCATGTTCTGCACCTTATTTAGGAACAGCTGTAACTGCTGCTTTTACTCAATCAACAACGTATCTATTTTTAATATTCTTTTTTATGGGAATAGGAATGAGCTTACCTTATTTGATTATAGCTTTTTTTCCAGGTCTGATTTCCTTCTTACCTCGATCTGGAAAATGGATGATTTATTTTAAATATTTTTTATCTATTTTATTATTCATAACAATTGTTTGGCTTTTAAGTATATTAAATAATTATTTCAATTATTTTTTTATAGTTACATTTACTGTTATATTGATCTCAATATCAGCAATTTTAAAATTTAGAATTTATCAAACTCCCTTAATTATTTCTTTAATAATTATTTTCTTTTTAACTCCGTATTTAAATTCTTTTCAAAGAATTAATGAAGAAAATTATAAAGGTAATAATTGGTTAGATTTTAATTCCAAAAGTATTCCTGAAATAATAGCTAATAATGAAATTATTTTTTTAGATATAACTGCAGATTGGTGCATTACCTGTAAGTTTAATAAAATTAATGTTTTAAATTCAAAAACAGTTTCAGATTTTTTTGATTCACAAGAGGTGACATTGATAAAAGCTGATTGGACACAACCAAATGAAAAAATAAATAAATTTTTAAAAAAATACAATAAATTTGGCATACCTTTTAATGCCTTTTATTCTTCAAAGTTTCCTGAAGGCATAGTAATGAATGAAATATTGACTGAGAAACAAATATTTGAAACATATAATAAAGTTAAATGATAAACATGAATATTGATGATATAAAAGTGCCCATTATTAAAAAAGGTGTTTCATCACTATCTTCATTAAAGAATGAATTTATAAATAAAAAAATTATCTTATTTGGTGTGCCAGGAGCATTTACACCAACTTGTTCTGAGAAACATCTTCCAGGTTATATAAAATTATATAATTCATTTATAAATAAAAAAATTGATGCCATTTACTGTCTATCTGTAAATGATGAGCATGTGATGAAATCTTGGTTATTGAGTTATACAAACGGAGACATAATCAATGGAATTGCGGATGGAAATGCTGAGATTACAAAATATTTTGACTTGCTATCTGATAAGACAAAAAATTATATGGGTTTTAGGTGTCGAAGGTTTGCCATGATCATTGAGAATAATATGATTATAAACAAGTTTATTGAAAATGATGGTGAATACCATGTTAGTTCAGCTGAATATATTTTAGAACAAATCCAATGAATAAAATTAATTTAGAAAATAGAGTAGCAATTGTAACGGGTGGAGCGCAAGGCTTTGGGTTAGCAATTACAAAAAGATTTATAGAGTCAGGTGCAAGAGTACTAATATGGGATAAAGATACAGAATATTTAAATAAAGTTGATCTAAAAAATACTCAAAAAATTGAAGTTGATGTTTCAAATTATAAAAGTGTAGAGAATGCATTTGCTGAAAGTCTTACACATGAAAACAAAATTGATATTTTAATAAATAATGCAGGAATAGCTGGACCAAATTTTAAGACATGGGATTATCCACTTGAGGAATGGCAAAAAGTTATAGACATAGATCTAACTGGAGTATTTTATTGCTGTAAAACTATAGTTCCTCATTTTATCAAAAATAATTATGGACGTATCGTTAATATTTCCTCGATAGCTGGTAAGGAGGGTAATCCTAATGCAATGCCTTATAGTGCAGCAAAAGCCGGAGTTATTGCACTTACTAAATCTTTGGGAAAAGAATTAGCTGAAAATAACATTTCAGTTAATTGTGTTACCCCTGCACCTGCTAAGACGCGTATTTTTGATCAAATTACACAAGAACATATTGATTATATGTTATCAAAAATTCCAAGAAATAGATTTGTGTTAGTAGAAGAATTAGCTTCTTTAGTTGCATGGATGTCTTCTGAGGAAAATTCTTATACCACTGGATCAACTTTTGACTTGAGTGGAGGTAGAGCTACTTATTAATTTTTTCTTCTTTGTATTAGAGCGTAGACTGTTACGGCTACTGTAATCATAAGTCCGTTAATAAATTTTACATAAAAACCAGATAAGCCTAAAGCAACTATTCCTGATTCTAATGATCCAATAATTAATACTCCAATAAAAGTTCCAAAAATAGTACCTTTACCACCAAAGACTGAAGTGCCACCAACAAAGACGGCTGCTAGTGTTGTTAACATCAAACCTTCGCCTTGTGTAGGCCAGAAATATAACATTTCATACATTGTAAAAATTCCTGCTAATGCAGAGAAAAATCCTAGTTGAACAAAAGCAATAATTTTTACATTATCAACGTTAATTCCCATCATTTGAGCGCTTGCTTTGTTATCGCCTACAAAGTGGATATGATTTCCAAATTTATGGTATCGATAAACCCATTGCATCAATCCAGTTAATACAATGAACCAAATAAATTGCATTGGAATTTTTCCAAATAATTTTTCAACAAATATCATATGATGCCAGGTTCCATCTGCCACATCGACGATTGCAATACCACTTCCTTGTGAAATTACATTAACCAATCCACGCCAAAAAAATAATGTCCCTATAGTAGCTACTATTGAAGGAATACCTATTTTAGTAACGAGTAATCCATTAACTAGACCAGCAAACATTCCAAGAGAAGTTGCAAGTATAAATGCAATGAAAACATTACCATCAGTTGATGTCATAACCATTCCAAATATGAGAGATGTAATTCCAACTATAGATGGAAATGATAAATCAATTTCACCAAGTGTAACAACAAATGTTGCTGATATAGCAATAATTCCAAAAAAAGGCATTGATTGCATGAAAGCTCTATAAATAGGAAATCTTGTAAATACATGTGGTGCGCCAAGAAAATAAATTAGGAATAGTACTACAGCAATTATAGTAATACTAATTTCAAGTTTGTGAGTTTTTACAAAATAACTATTTAATAAATTATTCATTTAATCTTCCACTTTTATTTTTCCTGATTCATGAAGTTGAATCATTTTTTGAACAAGTTCTTCTCTTGAAATATCTTCTTTATTAAATTCCCCAACTACCTCACCTCTATCTAAAATAATAAATCTATCTGCAGCTCCATATACGTGTATAATATTATGATCGATAAATATTGCAGATTTGTTTTCATTCTTTAAACCTTTTACAAAATTAAGAACTTTTTCTGTTTCTTGTATTGATAATCCCATTGTTGGTTCATCTAATACGATTAAATCAGAATTAAAATACAATGATCTACCGAAAGCTACACCTTGTTTTTCACCACCAGACAGTCCCATTACTTGAGAGTCAACTGTTATAGCTTTTGAAGTAAAGCCTATATAGTCACGTAAAATTTTTTCTGCTTCTTTTCTTTGTTTTTTTATATCCAAAAAACCAAATGAATTTGTAATTTCTCTTCCTGCAAAGATATTTCTGTATAATTCTTGCTGATCACATAATGCTCTTTCTTGGTAAACTGCTTCTATTCCCATTTTTCTTGATTGAGCAACTGATTTAATTTGTACTTCTTCTTTTTTAAAAAATACTTTTCCTGAGTTTGGACTATGAACTCCAGTTATAACTTTTATAAGTGTTGATTTGCCAGCTCCGTTATCACCTATTAAAGCTACTACTTCACCTTTATTTATTTTGATGTTTACATCTTTTAAAACTTTTACGTTTCCAAAGTTTTTATAAATATTTTCTAATTTTAAGAGTTCTTCTGCCATAAAAAATTAACCTGCCTTAATAAAATAAGGCAGGTTCTATTATTTTTATTTATCTGATTTGTACTGCTGCTAACGGAGCAACAGCTTCTACGTTATCAGCTGTAACAAATGCAGCACCAGTATCCATTGCTAATCCGGCCATTCCATATTTAGTACTTAGGAATAACTGAACAATTGGCATATACCCTTGGATAAATGGTTGTTGATCAATTACTACGTCAATGTAACCAGAGTTAATTCCATCAACAATTGGAGCTGATAAATCAAATCCAGCACCACATACCTCTTCAGTACCATGACCTGCAGCTTTCATATATGTTGGTAAACTTGCAGTTAATCCACCGTGATCTGTAATTGCCATTTTGATATCAGGATTTGCACTGTAAGTAGCAACGTACATTGGAGTTCCCTGAGATGCATCTGAGTTAACGTTATCTGGAATTTCTTGATAAACAACTTCAACTCCAGCTGCCTCTACACCAGCTATTGCTCCTTTAGTTCTTTCTCCTCTGTTTGGCATACTTGCAAGACCCCATATAAAAGCTTTATCTCCAGCTTGCAGACCACAAACTTCAACAGCTTTTTTACCTAGATTAAATCCAGCATCAAATAGATCTGCACCTGCATAACCAAAACCTTCAGTTTTATATTCTGATTCAAGATCAGGAAGTGGTGTGTTCATAGTAGTAATAACTATTCCCATTTCTCTTGCTTCTTGAATAATTGGTCTCATTGCAGCATCACCAGGAAAACCATAAATTGCAATTCCATCAGGCTGTAATGCAACAGCTTCTTTAAATTGCTTAATCATAATTTCTGAGTTCCACTGTGACCAGTAATAGTCTACTTCACAACCTGTATGCTCAGCAGCTGCTACTGCACCATTGTAAACAATAGTTCCAAATGGACCACCTTCAGGTCCGCCTGGAAAAAATATAAATTTCTTATCACAGCTATAATCATTTTTTGCTATCGCTGAAGTAGATGCAAATGCAAAAAAAAGAGCTATGAATGCAAAGATTTTTTTCATAATTCCTCCGAATAAATAATGATAAAATTATAAGTAAAATAAATAAATTTACAATTACATTTATTTGATTAAAATTTCATACTTAATACTGATATAAAATGCGACATATTTGATATCTAATTTCCAATTTTGTATTTAATACTTCTTAAAAAAGTGGTAATTTAAGATTATGGATGTTGATCTAAACAAGTGGTATAGAGCGAATATAGACAAAAAAGAGTTTAAGAAACTTTGTAAAAAATCTGATTGGCAGGGTTTTAAGCATATGTTTATTTACTTTTCAGCTTTATTTATAGCCGGTTATTTAGCTTACATTACTTGGGGCACATGGTGGTGTGTATTATTTTTCTTTATTTATGGAAGTATATGGGGTTGTTCTGATGCTTTATGGCATGAGACAGGACATAGAACAGCATTTAAAAGTAAATTTTGGAACGACTTCTTTTATTATATTGCTGGTTTCATGGACAATTTTGAGCCAGTAAGATGGAGACATTCACATTTTCATCATCACTCCTATACTATATTTAATGATCCCTACGATTTTGAAATTCTAGTTAAAAAACCAACTGATTTAATATGGTTCTTTTCACTCTTTGTGCCTTTTTCAGGCTTTCTTTATATTCACAAATCACTTCATTGGGAAACCATTAAGCATGCATTTGGTGTTACAACCGATGTGATGAAGGTATGTGTTCCAGAAAAAGAAAGAAGTAAGTGTAGGTGGTCAGCAAGAAGTCATGTATTTATATGGGTTGCAACAATTGCAGCCTCTATTTATTTTCAATCTTGGCTACCACTATTATATATTATTTTACCAAATTTTTATGGAAAGACTTTGATTACTCTTTTTGGCGCAACTCAGCATGCAGGACTAAAAGAAGATATTAAAGATCATCGACACAGCACAAGAACAGTAAAACTCAATCCAATATTCAGCTTTTTGTATTGGCAAATGGAATACCATATTGAACATCATATGTTTCCACAAGTTCCATCATATAATTTACCTAAACTGCATGAGCTTATTAAAGATCAAATGCCACCAATCAGAAAAGGATTATGGGGTGCATATAAAGAGATTATCCCGGCTTTATATAAACAGTCAAAAAATCCTGATTACAAAATTGATCTTCTAGTCCCAAGTAAAATATAACTTAGTGAATAAAAAAATATTTATTCTAGGCGGAGGTCAATCCGCTTTGTACGCTGCAAGAGAAATAAGAAAAAATAATAGAGATGCAGAAATAACAATCCTGGGAGAAGAAAAATTTATACCTTATGAAAGACCACCTTTATCAAAAGATTTTCTTTTAAATAAAAGAATTGATGAAGACTTATACTTTTGTTCAAAAGAGACATTAGAAGAAGAAAAAATAAATTATCTTAATACTATTATTATCAAAGTAGACTTTGAAAATAATATTTTAGTATCAGAAGATAACAAACAGTATACTTACGATACTCTTTTAATTTCCACTGGTTCCAAGAATAGAAAATTAATAATCAATAGTGAAGTAGATGATGAGATTTTTTATTTAAGAAATTTAGAAGAGGCAAAAAACATTAAAGAGAAAGCTTTAGGAAAAAAAAATATATTAATCATAGGTGGTGGTTTCATTGGTTTAGAAATAGCCTCATCTTTTTCTCAACTAAATAAAAATATTAGTCTTGTTGAAGTAGGTAACCAATTAATGGGAAGGATCATTCCAAATCAAATTGCTGATTTAGTAAAACAATTCCATGAGAATGAGGGAAATAAAATAATTTTAAATAAAACAATTTCCGAAATAACTAAAATCAATGAAAAATATAAAATCTTATTAAACGACAACACAGAAATAATATCAGATCTTATAATTGCAGGTATAGGATCTATTCCAAATGTTGGACTATTTGAAAATACTAAATTAAAACTAGATAATGGAATTGTCACAAATGAATTTTGTGAAACTAATATAAAAAATGTATATGCTTCAGGAGATGTTTCTAACTTTTACCATCCTTTATATGCTAAATATATGCGTCTTGAATCTTATCAGCATGCTCAAAATCATGGTTTATGTGCAGGAAAAAATATCTCTGGAATAAAAACAGAGTATTCATCTATTCCGTGGATGTGGTCTGATCAATTCAATTTAAATCTTCAACTAACTGGTATCTGTGATGATTATGATGAAATTGTCGAAAGAGGCAAGAGAATTGATGATGGTATAATTCATTTCTTCTTAAAAAATAAAAAAATTAAAGGTGCATGCGGTTTAGGTATTGCTGGAAAAGTTGGACGTGATATTAGAATAACTTCAAAGTTAGCTGAAAAAAACACAATTGTTGATAGTTCACTATTATCTGATCAAAGCCAAAAATTAAATAAACTAATCCAGAAATAAGAATTTCAATTTTATATTTATTTTCCAAAATTTGTCATTATATATACTAAATGGCTGATGAAAATTGGATTGAGGTAGGTTCTACCGATAGCATAGAGGAAGAAGATCTAATAAGGTTTGATCATCAAGATAAAACTTTTTGTGTATATAGATTAACAGATGGGTTTTATGCTACAGATGGGATCTGTACCCATGAGGCTGTGCATCTTGAAGACGGCCTAGTTATGGATGATGAAATAGAGTGTCCAATGCATCAAGGCATATTTAATATAAAATCTGGAGAGGCTCTAAGCCCACCTGCGTGTGATGACTTAAAAACGTATCCAGTTAAAGTTGATAATGATAAAATTTTCATTAAGATAAATTAATTAATATCTGGAGATTTTATGAGTAGAAAAAAACTGACTGTTTATGATTACCTACAATGTAAAGGTAAAAGACAATTAAGTGTTATGTTTGTACATAGTGAGGATGAAGCAGCAGCTGCTGAAGAAGCAGGTATAGATATGATTTGTACTTCTCATGATGCTCCTCAATTCGGTATTTATAATTCTTTTGATGAATTAAAAAGAATACGTAAAGCTGCGCCAACCTGCTTTATGCAATCTGGAGGAGCCGTAAGAGTTGCGTCTGAATATGAGGCAATGAAACTATCTCATAAATATCTAGATATTGGAGCAGATGTTATTTATGGAGGTAACTGGAGCTATAAATGGATTAGAGCTCTAAGAGACGAGTTCGTTCCTATAAATAGCCACGTCGGTTTAGTTCCAGGAAATGCAACGTGGATTGGTGGATTTGTCGCTCAAGGAAAGACAGCAGATAAGGCAATTAGAATTTTAGAACATACACTTGAACTTCAAGATGCAGGCGCAATTGGAGTAGAGCTCGAAGTAGTTCCTCCTAAAGTAGCCGAAGTAGTAACACAAAAAGTAGATATTATGACACTTTCTATGGGTAGTGGATCTGGATGTGATGGACAATATCTTTTTGCAAATGACGTTCTTGGATATACTAAGGGCCACATTCCTCGTCACGCGAGAATATATAAAGACTTCAAGAAAGAGCATGAAAAGTTACAAAGAGAAAGAGTGGATGCATTTAAATCATTTCACGAGGATACAATAAATAAAAAATTTAATGATCCTAAAATAACAGTTGGTATTGAAGATAAAGAATATGAAAAATTCTTAAAACTTGCTGAAAAATTTTAATAATCATGTTTGCTGGTGAAGTTGATCTTAAATCTTGGTATAAACCAAATATAGAAAAAAAAATCCTTAAAGAATTTTCTAAGCGATCAGATTTAAAGGCTACGATTGATATCTCTATTTTTTTTATTTTATTATTAATCTCAGGATACTTGTCTATTATTACTTGGGGAACTTGGTGGAGTCTTTTAACCTTACTACTTTATGGCAATATTTTTTATTGTAAAATAATCAGTATTCAACACGAAACAAATCATGAAACATATTTCAAATCACGATCATTAAACCGTTTTTTTTATAATTTAACAAGCTTACTTGGTGGATTTGAGGCAGTTCGTTGGAAATGGAGTCATTTTCACCATCATACTCATACAATTTTTACTCATGAAGAAGTTTATGATTATGAAAATAACAGTCCCAGACCTACTGAACCAATTAGATTTTTACTAAACTTTTTACCTCTTGGACCAATCATTAATATTCAAAAAGTTAGACATTTTACACACTTTGAGATTATAAAACATTCCTTAGGTATTTTTTCAGATGTAGTAAAACAAACTGTTCCAGAAAATGAAATTAAAAAAGTGAAAAATAGTTCACGTTTATATTTATTATTCTGGTTTAGTATAATTGCTTTTTCTGTTTATATAAATTCTTGGTTACCAATTATCATGATTTTGTTACCACCCTTTTATGGCAATACAATTTTAATGATATGTGCAATGACACAACACGCTGGATTACAAGATAATGTTAAAGATCATAGAAAAAGTACTAGAACTGTAATTTTAAATCCTTTCTTTAGTTTTCTGTATTCAAAGATGGAGTATCATATTGAACACCACATCTTTCCAAAAATACCTTGTTACAATTTAAAAGCTTTTCATAAAGTAATTAAAGATCAAATGCCTTCACCTAAAATAGGAGTGATAGATGCATACAAAGAAATTATTCCCGCGATATTTAAACAATCAAAGGATAAAAATTATTTTGTTGATATTCATGTTCCAAAAGTGAATTAAAAATGAAAAAAAAAGTAACTGTTAAAGATTTACAAAATTACAAAGGAAATAAAAAATTAGTTTGTATATTAATTAAAAATGAGGAAGAAGCCCTAGCAGCTGATAAGGTTGGATTTGAAATGTTAGCTACTGGTTTAGCTGGTAAGTTTAAAAATGATGATGATCACCCTCATTTTGATCAATTAGTTCGAATGAGAGAAGCAGCACCTACTGCCTTTATGCATTGTGGTGCACCAGATAGTTTTATACCAACAATTGATGAAGCAAAAAAATTTTCCTTTAAGATACTAGAGCATGGCTTTGATATGCTTTATTGCAATACACGTTTTGACTTAATCAGTGAATTGTTCAAAGAAGGTATTCCTTGTTTAGGACATGTAGGATTAGTTCCTCCTAAAAGGACGTGGACAGGAGGTTTTGTAGCTGTAGGAAAAACAGCAACAGAAGCTATGTGGGTCTATGATCAATGTTTAAAAATTCAAGATGCTGGTGGAGTAGCAATTGAAATGGAATGTGTCCCATATAAAATTGCTGAGGCAATATCAAAAAAAGTTAGACCAACAGTAATGTCAATGGGAAGTGGACCTGGGTGCGATGTAGAGTATGTTTTTGGATGCGACATATTAGGAACCACAAAAGGCAAAATTCCACGCCATGCCAAAAAATATAGAGATTTTCAGCAAGAATTTGCAAGACTTCAAAAAGAACGACAAGCTGCTTTTCAAGAATTTTACGATGATGTTCACTCTGGTGCTTTTCCTGAGAAAAAAAATATAGTAGAAATCAATGAAAAAGAACTAGATATATTTTTAAACGATCTAGAAAAAAGAGGTTAGTTAATGAGTAAAGATAAATTAAACGATGAAAATTTCGGAACAAGAGATAAAAGGGGAAATTGGAAACCATTTGGTACAATAAGTATTAATCCACCTCTAAACATTTTTTATAATCCAATTAAATTGTTTAAATATTTTTTTAAATATCCAGGTATTTTTTTCCCGTGGACATTTGTGTTTGGAGCAATAACAGTTGCCACTTATTTTTTTCTAACCCCCTCTTTAGAAACAATGAAAAATTTTGAAGTTGGTTGGATATCTTATATTTTTTTTAGAAATTGTTTGATAATTCTTATTTGGACTGGATTTTTTCATCTAAAATTAAAAACACAAGGCACATCATTCAAATACAACCCACGACCTTTAGAAAAAGATAATCCAACTTTTTTATTTAATAATCAGACAAAAGATAATTTATTTTACACTTTCTGTAGTGCTATTCCATTATGGACAGTCTATGAAGTAATTACATTCTGGGCATTCGCGAACCAAATTATCCCATATGTAAGCTGGGAAGCTTATCCAGTTTATTGTTGTTTTATGTTTTTCTTAGTACCCTTCATTAGAGATGCACACTTTTATTTAACACATAGATTACTACATTGGGCCCCACTTTACAAAATTGCTCACAAAGTTCATCATCGTAACACTAACACAGGGGCTTGGTCAGGAATGTCTATGCATCCAATAGAACATGTACTCTATTTTTCTGGAATTCTTATACATTGGATTATTCCCTCCCATCCTCTTGTGGCAATGTACCATGTATTTCATGCTGGGCTTGCACCTACACCGGGACATACAGGATATGAAAAAATGACTTTCAAAAATGGAACTTCAATTCCAACGGGAGATTACAATCATTATATTCATCATAAATATTTTGAATGTAATTACTCTGGAGGTAATACAAGCTTTTTAGATAAACTTATGGGAACTTTCCATGATGGATCTGAAGAGGCCACTAAAGAAGTAATGGTGCGTATTAAAGATAAAGCTCATTATTTGTAATTATTCATTTAACATAATTTCAACTGCTTTATTTGCTATCGCCATAGCTGGAGCATTAGTATTACCGCTAACAAGGTTAGGCATCATTGAAACATCAAAAACTCTTAGATTGTCTATTCCATAAACTCTTAAATGACTATCGACTACAGCAGTATCATCTTCTGACTTACCCATTTTGCATGTTCCTACTGGATGCCAATTTGTTTTGACTGTTCTTTTACAATATTTAATTAATTCATCATCTGATTTAATATTTTTACCAGGTAAAGTTTCATCTAATACTATTTCTGATAGAGGTTTAGACTCTACAACTTTTCTAGCAAACTTCAAACTATCAACCATTAGATTTAAATCTTCATCATTAGAAAAAAAGTTTGGATTTATTAATGGTAAATCAAGCGGATTTGATGATCTTAATTTAATATCTCCACGCGCTTTTGGATTCATTATACATGATGTCAAAGTAAGACCATGACTTTGTTTAATATCTTTTGTATCCCTGTCTGTGTACATTATTTGTACACAATATAGTTTGATAGGAGGGTCGTTATTATCTTTTAAATTTCTTGGATTTAAAAAAGCACACGTTTCAGCAGCATTTGATGTAACAGGACCTGAATTAAATAAAATATACTGTAATCCATTTATATATTTTCTAATTCCTTGATCTTGATTAAAATATCCATAACCTTTTTTTGTTGAAACAACATAAGGAACTTCATGATGATCTTGTAAATTTTTTCCAACTCCTTTTAAATTAATTTTAGTTCTTATATTGTGTTTTTTTAATTCTTCTTCATCGCCTATTCCCGAATGCATTAGTATCTTTGGAGATATATATGTTCCAGCAGTTAAAATTATTTGGTTATTTGCATAATATTTTTCTACTTTTCCATTTTTTAAAACCTCAACTCCTATAGCTTTATTTTTTTCGAAAATTATTTTAGTTACTATACTTTTTAATTTAATGGTTAAATTTTTATTCTTCCTTATAGGTTCAATAAATGCATCTA
>CACNPW010000014.1 GCA_902622475.1 uncultured Alphaproteobacteria bacterium
ACTTTAATATTAAATGGTAATGTAAGTCTTGATGAAAAGGAAATAAAAGATCCATCATACATAACTAAAGAAAATGAAAATTACTTTATAAATATTATGTTGAAACAGGAAACAAAACATTCAGCTGAAAATATTGATTTAAACATTATTTTTGAAGATGAAGATTTAATCGTTATAAATAAACCTCCAAATTTAGTAATGCATCCAGCTCCTGGAAATGAAAGCGGCACTCTTGTGAATGCTCTTATGCATTACACTAATAATCAACTAAGTAATTTAGATGATAATACTAGACCAGGAATAGTACATCGTTTAGATAAAGATACAAGTGGAATTCTTGTTATTGCAAAAAATAATAATGTTCATATTAAATTAGCAGAACAATTCAAAGAACATACAATATCTCGTAGATATAAAGCAATAGTTTGGGGAATGCCTGATAATCAATCAATTGAAGGCTATATAGAGAGAAATAGAAAAAATAGAAAAAAAATGAGCTTAAATAATAAGGGCTTTGGAAAATATTCTAAAACCGATATTAAATTAGAAAAAACTTTTGGTATTGCTAGTATAGTTGACTGCCATTTACATACTGGAAGAACACATCAAATTAGACTTCATCTAACTTCTAAAAATTCTCCTATAATTGGTGATAAGATTTATGGAAAAAGTAAAATTAATCAATTTGGAAAAGATAAAAATACATTTAATAAATTTATGATTTTGAAAAATTTTAATAGACAAGCATTGCATGCATATCATCTTGGTTTTGATCATCCTACATCAAAAAAAAGGATGAATTTTGATATTGAAATTCCTGAAGATTTTAAGAATTTAATAGAATTATTGCTTAAATATTAAATTATATTTTATTTGTGATATAGGCGTATTATGAATTTACCGGTACTATCAAGTGAAGGAAATTTAGCAGTATACTTGCAGGAAATTAAAAAATTTCCAATGCTTACAGCTGAAGAGGAGTACATGTTAGCTAAACGTTATAAGGAACACGGAGATTCAGATGCTGCGCATAAATTAGTTACAAGTCACCTTCGATTAGTTGCCAAAATAGCAATGGGGTATCGAGGATATGGCTTACCTGTTACTGATTTAATTTCAGAAGGTAATGTTGGAATAATGCAAGCAGTTAAAAGATTTGATCCAGAAAAAGGTTTTAGGTTAGCAACATATGCAATGTGGTGGATAAGAGCGCAAATACAAGAATATGTTTTACATAGTTGGTCTTTAGTAAAAATTGGAACTACCGCAGCTCAGAAAAAACTTTTTTTTAATTTACGTAAAATTAAAAATCAACTTACCTCAATTGACTCAGGTAATTTATCACCTGAAAATGTCAGAGAGATTGCAACTAGACTTGATGTAAAAGAAGGTGAAGTAATCGATATGGAAAATAGACTTTTTACATCAGATCAATCTTTAAATGTTAAACTTGGTGAAGAACATGATACTGAATGGCAAGACTTAATAGAAGATAAACAAGAAACTCATGATAGAATAATTGAAAATAAAGATGAGCTTGATTATCGAAGAAGTTTATTTTCTGAAGCTTTTGATGTTTTAAATGAAAGAGAAAAAGAAATAATTAAACTTAGAAAACTAAGTGAAAATCCATTAAAGTTAGAAGACTTGAGTAAAAAGTATAAAATTAGCAGAGAAAGAGTAAGACAAATTGAAGAAAAGGCATTAGAAAAACTTAAAAAAGAAATTTCAAATATTAGATAAAGTTCCATTTATATCAATGGTCTCTTTTCTGTCTGGCCCTGTTGAAACAATTGAAATATTAGTTTCCATAAGATCCTCGAGTATTTGAATATATTTTTTAGCATTTTCTGGAAGATCATTAAATTTGTTAATACCTGCAGTTGATTTGTTCCAACCATCAACTTTTTTATAAATTGGCTTTATCTTTTCGAATAAAAATTCTTCACTTGGTAAAAAGTCATAATGTTTGTTGTCAATTAAATATCCAGTACAAATATTAATTTCTTTTAACTCATCTAAAACATCTAGTTTAGTAAGTACAATATCCGTAATACCATTTAGTTTGATAGATTGTTTTAAAAGAACACTGTCAAACCATCCGCACCTTCTTTTTCTTTTTGTAACTGTTCCAAACTCTTGACCTTTTTCACCAAGATGTTCTCCAATCTCATCAATTAACTCTGTTGGAAATGGGCCTGATCCTACTCTAGTGGTATATGCTTTTGTAATTCCTAAAATTTTGTGATTTTTTCTATCACTAAAACCTGTGCCAGAGAATATCTGACCAGATATTGTATTTGATGATGTAACGTAAGGATATGTTCCAAAATCTATGTCCAGCATTGAACCTTGCGCTCCTTCAAAAACAATGTTTTTATTCTTTTGACCTAATTCATTTATTATTTTCCATAATGGAACGCTAAAAGAATTAAGATAATTAGACATAGATGAAAGTTCATCATAATAATTATGTGTAATTTTATGAATATGTTTTGAAATTTTATCTTTATGAAATTCGTAAAGATTATCAATTTTTTGTTTTAAAAATATTGGATCTTTTAAATCACAAATTCTTATTGCTCTTCTACCTACTTTATCTTCGTATGCTGGACCAATGCCTTTTTTAGTTGTTCCTAGTTCTTTTTTGCCTCTAGAGGTTTCATTAATTTCATCAAGAAGTTTATGAATGGGTAGAATTAAACAAATATTATCAGCAATATATAAATTGTCTTCGTTTACCTCTATTCCTTGTTTTTTAAGACTATCAATTTCATTAATTAGTGCCCACGGATCTAAAACAACACCATTACCTATAGCGCATATTTTATTATTAATTATTCCTGAGGGTAATAAATTAAGTTTATAAACATTATTATCTACTTTAATTGTATGACCTGCATTATTCCCTCCTTGATATCTAACTATCAAGTCAGCTTTAGAAGAAATCCAATCAACAATTTTACCTTTTCCTTCATCTCCCCATTGGGTTCCAACTATGGTGTAAAACATTAGACTTGCTTAACAGTATTATTAATTAAATAATACTTGATTCCAAACTTTTTTGCCTCTTTTTTTACATCAATATTATCTTCAAAAGTTTTAAATAGACTATAACCTTTATTTATTAATTTTTGTTTAATTTTATCACTTGTATTAAATTCAATTAAAATTTTTTTATTTTGGTTGATTAACGATGAAGATCTTAAAATTGTATCCATGTAACAAGTGTATCCTATTGCAGTTTCAGAATTACGACCAAATTTTAAATTATATCGTCCTCCTCCGGCTATTTCACCTCTTACATCTTTAGCAAAAAATGTAAATTTTATCCCTTTGTAGTAATTTTTATTTTTTTGTAAGTCAAAAAAATCTATACTTAAAGAATCATTTTTTGAAGTTTGAATTAAATTAGCAATTTTTACTAGTCTTTCAACTTCGTTTTCATAACCTATTATTTTATTTAACTTTGATATATATTTTTTTTTGTTTTGGATTGAACCAGAACATAAATGTAAAGTTTTAAATGAATTATATAATTCATTTTTTTTCAATAACTTTAAACAATTATTAATATCTTTTAATTTAATATATTTTTTTAATTTATATTTTAAATCTTTATTAGTTATTTTTTTTAACAAACTGTCAAGGAAGAATGGTGCGGTAATTTCTATAACAATATTTCTAACTCCAATTTTTTTTAAAGTTTCGTAAGCAAGATTAATAATTTCTACATCCGCCTTATAGCTTTCCGATCCAATAATCTCAGCACCAACTTGTTGAAATTGTCTTTCAGGTCTTAAAATTGTTCCCACTTTTCGAACAACTTCTCCATAATAGCATAGCTTAAGTGGTCGTATTTTATTTGCTAGTCTAGATGAGGCAATTCTAATTATTTGTGGAGTTATATCATTTCGAATACTTAATTGATCATTTTTTTTATTTGTCTTTAAAGTTAGAGTATTGCGATCTAAATTTTTACTAAACTCAACTAGTGGAGTCTTAATTAAAGTAAAACCATTATCTCTAAAATAATTTATTATACTATTTTTATATCTGTGCTCAATAGATGCATCAAAATTAAGACTATCTTTAAAACCTGCAGGTACTAAAAATTTATTAACCAAGATAAGGCCTTACTAATTTTTTTATTTCTAGAGATTTCTTTTTAACCTCAGTAACCTCTTGCCCTTCAACTAGTATTCTAACTAATGGTTCAGTTCCAGATAACCTTACAAGAGATCTTATTCTTTTATTATTATATAGTTTATCATTTTTCAGCTTATCAAGAATTTTTAACAGTTTGATATTCTTTTTTTTATAACCTAAGTTAATTTTTTCCTGAGCAAAGTCATTGTACAAATCAAAAAGTTTACTCGCCTTATTTTTATTTGATATTAAAATTTCAGTGATTTTTAAAGCTGCCAAAATTCCATCGCCAGTATTAGAATATTCTGAAAATATTATATGTCCTGATTGTTCACCGCCTATCATAGATTTGGACTTTTTCATTTGATTAATAACGTTTATATCTCCAACATTTGTTCGCTTAATCTTTAATTTTAATTTATTTGTGAGATAATTTTCTAATCCCATATTAGACATGACCGTTATAATAACATCATGTTGGTTGGTTTTTTTCTTGGGTTTTACATAACTTTTACATAACAATCCTATAATTTTATCACCATCAACTTCTTTACCTTCTTCGTCTACAACTATTAACCTATCTCCATCACCATCAAATGCAAATCCAATATCTGCCTTTTCTTTTATGACATTTTGTGAAAGTGATTTGACATCAACTGCACCACAATTTTTATTAATGTTTAAGCCATCTGGATTATTATTTATGGTGATTGTATTATGACCTAGCTCCCAAAATAAATTTGGAGCTATATTGTATGTGGCTCCATTCGCACAATCTAAAACAATTTTTAATTTTTTATTTGAAGATGTTTTATTTAAAGTACTTTTTAAAAATTCTGAGTATCTACCTGAAGCATCTTCCAACCTTCTTGCATTTCCTGATACAAATGTGTTGTTTATTACTTTAGAATATTTTTTATTGTTTAAAACTATATTTTCGACCTTTTGTTCTATTGATGAATTTAATTTTGTTCCAGTACTGTCAAAAAATTTAAGTCCATTATATTCGTAGGTGTTATGAGAAGCTGTAATCATTACACCAATATCAGCTCTTAAAGTTTTAATCATTAATGGTACGGCTGGTGTTGGAAGTGGACCAACTAAAATTACATCCATGCCCATAGAAATAAATCCAGCTGTAACAAGAGGCTCGTATAAATAACCAGATAATCTTGTATCTTTACAGATGACAACCCTACTATTTTTAGAATTTTTCTTTTTTAAAAGAAACGCAACTGTTTTTGAAATTTTTAGACAAGTTTCAGCAGAAAGAGGTTCTTCATTAACTAAGCACCTTATACCATCGGTACCAAATATTTTAGACATTTATGTCTTTTATTCAAAAAAATAAATAAAGTGAAGTAATTAAATTAGTTTGCAGGAGCAGGAGCAGATCCACCTGTTTTTGGAACAGAAGTAGGAGATTTTTTTGGTGTATTTATATCATTATCAAAATCATCACGAGTTGGCTTTATACCTTTGATTAAATCTTTAATTTCATCACCCGATAATGTTTCATACTCTAAAAGCCCTTTAGCGACTATATGCAGTTCTTCAATATTGTCTTGAAGAATTTTTCGACAATTGTTTTCAGCTTCTTCAGCAAGAGATCTAACTTCATCATCAATTAATTTTGCTGTAGAGTCAGACAGATTTTTTGATTGTGCAACTGAATGTCCCAAGAAGACTTCCTCACTATCACTGTTATATCGAAGACGGCCTAATTTTTCACTCATGCCCCATTCAGTAATCATTTTTTTTGATAGATTTGTTACCATCTGTATATCACTTGCTGCGCCATTTGTAATTTTATCTTTACCAAAAATCATTTCTTCTGCAATTCTTCCCCCAGTAGCTATTAACAAATGGGCTTTCATTTGATCTTTTCTCATAGATAACTGATCTTTTTCAGGAAGTCTCATAACCATACCTAAAGCCCTACCTCTTGGAATTATGGTTGCTTTATGTATTGGATCAGAGGCTGGTGAGTGAAGAGTTGCTACAGCATGGCCAGCTTCATGATAAGCTGTAAGTTTCTTTTCATCTTCAGACATAACCATAGATCTTTTTTCAGCACCCATCATTACTTTATCTTTAGCACTTTCAAAGTCCTCAAGTGTAACCATTCTTTTATTTTTTCTAGCCGCTAATAATGCTGCTTCATTAACTAAATTTGCTAAATCGGCTCCAGAAAAACCTGGTGTTCCCCTTGCGATAATTTTTGAATCAAATTTTGGTGAAACTTTAATTTTTTTAATATGAACTTTAAGTATTTTATCTCTTCCCATTACATCAGGATTATTAACTGTTATTTGTCGATCAAATCTTCCTGGTCTAAGCAAAGCTGGATCAAGAACATCAGGTCTGTTTGTTGCAGCAATAATAATTACACCTGCATTTGCTTCAAACCCATCCATTTCCACAAGAAGTTGGTTAAGGGTTTGTTCTCTTTCATCATTCCCACCACCAAGACCAGCACCACGGTGTCTTCCAACAGCGTCAATTTCATCAATAAAAACTATGCAAGGTGCATTTTTTTTACCTTGATCAAACATATCTCTAACTCTACTAGCTCCGACACCTACAAACATCTCAACAAAATCTGATCCTGAAATAGAAAAGAAAGGAACATTAGCCTCACCTGCAATTGCTCTTGCTAGTAATGTCTTACCTGTACCAGGAGGTCCAACTAAAAGAGCACCTCTTGGAATTTTTCCACCTAATCTAGAGAACTTTGAAGGATCCTTTAAAAACTCAACAACTTCTTCTAATTCTTGTTTAGCTTCATCAATACCTGCTACGTCATCAAAAGTAACTTTACCTACGGCCTCATTAAGTAATTTAGCTTTAGATTTTCCAAAGCCCATTGCTTTTCCACCACCACCTTGCATTTGACGCATAAAAAAGATCCATACTCCAATTAAAAGCAGCATTGGGAACCATGACAGTAATACACTTAGAAGAGGATGCATTGCACGTTCAGACGGTTCTGCTGTTATTTTAACACCATTTTCATTTAACTTATCAACAAGATTTGGATAATTTGGAGCATAGGTACTAAATGAACGACCATCGTCGAGAAAACCTGTTACCGTATTTCCACTTATATTTACCTCAGAGACATTTCCACTTTCGGTAGCTGCTATGAAGTCAGAAAAGGATATTTTTGAAGTGTTTCTATTGTTAGAGGTTCCTTGAAAGAGGTTGAAAAGCACTATTAAGAGCAATCCGATTATTATCCATAATACAACGTTTTTACTGATGTTTTTCATTACTTATTACATAGGAATTTATTATAAAAACACAATAGTTTTGTAGAAAATTAAACAAATTATCTTGAAAATGTAAGAAAATCATCATTTTTTTTAACTATCATGCCTCTGATATTAAAATATTTAAAATTAAATTTCTTTATTTCATTAATTAAGATTCTAATTTTTTTTGATCGTGGAGCATTAGATCCATAAAATAAAAATTGATATATTCTTCGTATAAAATTTTCAGAATTAATTTCATTTAAATTTTTCATATTATCATGACCAACAATAATTTTTTTACTATCAATCTTAACAATATTTTTGAAAAGTATCTCAAATATCATTTGAATGAAATATGGTGAATAAAAAAGTATGGTATCAAAATCTTTATTTATTTCTTTAATTGTTTTATGGTCAGATTTTTTAAGAAAATTTCTTATTATAGGACGAGTATAATCTAAATTAAAATTTGATGGGTCATTAATATATTCTATTTTATTTTTCTTATTATAATTCAATAATGCTTCTTTAGAAAAATTTAAAAGTGGTCTAATTATGCAAACTTTATTGTAAAGTGAGAGTTTAGACATTGATTTTAAACCATAAAAGTCACTACCAGAAATCTTTCTATTTAAAAAAGTTTCTAAATTATCATCTTTGTGGTGAGCAATAAACAAATGAAAAATATTATTTTTAACACAAAAATCTGTAAGTAAAGTATACCGGTTATTTCTAGCTTCATTCATACTTTTCTTACTCACATTATCTTTATTTACAGTTAGAATTTGAGAGTGAATATTGTTTTTATCCAAGTAGGTAGTAATATATTTTGCTTCCTCTTTAGATTTTTTTCTAATACGATGATCTACAATTAAAGCAATCAATTTCCCTTTTTTGTATTTTATAAAAGCATTTACAAGGAATAATAATGACATACTATCTGGACCACCAGAAACTGCCACAGCGACAGAGGGTTTTTTTTCAAAAGAATATTTTTTTTCTATGTTTTTAATGAATTCTTTATTTGTTATTTTCATTCATTATTTTCTAAGCAATTATATTCAACAATTTGTTTTTTGGTTTGAGAAATTATTTTATTTTTAGGAAAATCAATAATTAGTTTTTCCATAGTTTTACAAGCCTCAGTAGTTTTATCAACTTGGTATAATGACTGAGAAAGTTTGAAGAGCATTTCGGCAGCTTTTATACTTTCTGGAAATTTTTGAAAACCTTCCGCAAATATAAGTGCCGCTTCTCTATAATTTTTTTCTAGAATATATAATTCTCCAAGCCAATAATGTGCTGAACCTGATAGTTGGTTAGTGGGATTATTTGTAATAAACTTTTCAAATGAAGTTTTGGCATCCTGCCATTTTTTATCTCTAATATTATCAAATGCTACTTGGAACTGATCTTCAGGTGACAAGACCTCTTCTTTTTCTTCAGTATTTACCTGCTGATTGTCAGATACACCCTCTTCATTTGTCTCATTTGAGTTTTTTGAAATGCTTAACGTTCCAAGTGTATTTTCAGTTTCAGTATCACTTAAATTATTACTTTTAACTTCAGAACTATCTTGTGAAACTTCATCAGTGTTTACTTCAGCATTATTTAAAGGAATTGATTGGAAATTATTAATTACTAATTCTAAGTTTTCTAACTTATTTAGAATATCATCTAATTGAAAATACAATTCTTCAAAACTAGAATTTAAATTTTTTATATCGTTTTCGATATCGTATATTCGTAAGTCAATAGCAGAAAGATTTTTAACAAAATCATTATTTGTTCCAACTGATTGACTTGATGAATTTGAAAATACTTCTTTAGAAAGATCAGAGACTTCTCTTTGTAATCTTTCTAATTGCTGACTAATGGTAAGTTCACTTTCGTTAGAATAAACATAACTTGAAATAAATAGAACTAAGATAATTAATATGTATTTAAACATTAATAAATTTTAATTTCTAATTAAGATAAAAATGTGGCGCTATATTTCTATAGCGCCATAGTATTAAGGAAAGTAGATTAATTAACTAAAGTTACTGATCTTCTATTTTGAGCCCATGCTCCATCGTTAGATCCGACAACCGCTGGTCTTTCTTTACCATAACTAATAGTTGAAACTCTATCAGGATTTATTCCTAATCCAATAAGGTAATTTTTAACAGCTTGAGCTCTTTTTTCACCAAGAGCCAAGTTGTACTCCCTAGTTCCTCTTTCGTCGCAATGTCCTTCAATTGTAACAGAAACATCACTATTCTGCTTTAGCCATGCTACTTGATCTTGAAGTAATTCCAAAGCGTCAGAGTCTAAATCTGAACTGTCATATCCAAAAAATACTCTATCACCAACATTAACAATTAAATCTTCCTGTGATCCAGAAACTATTCCACTTCCAGCTGTTTCAGTAATAGTTCCTTCTGAGGAAACATCACTTCCAGAACTACTTGATCCTGAGCCCGAAGAGTCAGCTGAGTCTTTTGGTGTTGTTGCACAAGCGGCAACAAATAAAACAATAAATATAGAGATAAAAAACTTGTAAAACATAAATAACTGCTCCCTTAATACTTTGAGTAGATATACTAAATTATTCTTAGTTTCTTAACATTTTTTTTGAAATTTCGTATATTTTTTTGTATTATATTGAATTAATGCATTAATGGAGACCAAGCTGGATCAGATCCTCCTAATGGAGTTATTACTTTTCTTTCATTAAAACCCGTTAAATCAATAGAATACAGACTGGATTCACCACCTGAACCATCTTCAGCTGTTCTCTCTTCTTTAAAGTACATCAAAAATCTTCCATTTGGAGCCCATGTTGGTCCCTCAACATGGAATGATTTTGCAATCATTCTTTCATTTGAGCCATTTACCTCCATAACACCAATATAGAATTGTCCTCCCTCTTGTTTAGTGAATGCAATCATATCACCTCTTGGAGACCAAACTGGTGTGTAATAACTTCCCGCTTCCCTACTTATTCTTTTAATATTTTTTCCATTATTATCACTTACATAGAGATGCCTTCTTCCACTTCTATCCGAGTTAAAAACAATTTTTTTTCCGTCAGGTGAAAAACTTGCAGAAACATCAATTGAAGAATTATTGGTAACTCTTTTTGAAATTCTTGTTTTTAGATCAAGAATATAAATTTCTGAATTACCAATTTCTGGGTCTGTGTAAGACATCACTATCTGATTACCGTCAGGTGAAAAGCGTGGTGCAAATGTCATCCCTGGAAACTCTCCTACTATTTCTTGCTTACCAGTCTCTATATCAAATATATAAACCCTAGGATTATTTCTATTTACATAAGACATATATGTAATTTTCTGGGAATTAGGAGAGAACCTTGGGGTTAATACTAGGTATGATCCATCTGTTAAAAAACGATGATTTGATTGATCTTGATCCATTATTGCTAATCTTTTTTGTTTATTTTCTTTTGGACCAGTCTCAGCAACGTAAACTATTCTTGTATCAAAGTAACCACCTTCACCAGTTATATTTTTAAAAATAGAATCTGAAATAATATGGGCAACTCTTCTCCAATTTTTTTCATTAGTCTCATATTTTTTTCCCACAATTTGCTTTTGTTGAAAGACATCAAACAATCTATATTCAACAGATATTTTTCCATTGTTTATTGAAATTTTTCCTGAAACTAAATGTTGAGCCTTTATTAATTTCCAATCTTCAAATCGTGGCTTGTTTGCTAATGATTCATTATCTTGAATAAATGATCTTTGATCAATCGGTAAAAAAAGACCAGATCTTTCTAAGTTATCAGAAATTACTGTTGAAATATTTTTACCTACTTTAGTTAATTGTGAATTTTTTGAATATAGCTCTGTCACTGCAATTGGAGTTGGCTTAATACTACCTTGTGTTAGAGTTACCTCTAAAGAATGGATTTTAAAACTTAAAAATAAAAAAAGGGTTGTTAAAAAAACTTTTTTCATCAATATCCTTTCATAATACTATAATCAAAAGTAATTGTAAGATTTTTCCATAGATTATATTTATCTTTTGGCAGTTTTAGCGGTGTACATTCTGGGTTTAAGAGAGTTCTCATTGCGCTATCTGTAATTGGTCCATAAAATGGATTAGTTTTAGCTATATTTGTGTCAACAATGCGGATACTGTTAGGTGAAACCTTCATATTTTGTAATACTTTTGCCGAAATTGTTACTTTGTCTCCTCTTTCTATAACTGCACCCGCTGGAGCATTCCAACAAGAAGATAATTGCTGTCTTAACTTATCTATTTCAGATATTGATAGGATAATATTTTCATCAGTATCATCTGTACTTTTATTATCAACCTCTTCAACATCTTCTTTAACTTCATTTTGAGCCATATTTGTTTTTTCATTTCTTAAATCTTTGAGCATTGATGCTATACTAAAATCTTTTTCTGGTTTTGGTTTTGGTTTAGATATTGCCTTATCATTTTCTAACTTTGGTTTATCCTTTATATTTGTTTCAATATCTAAATCTGATTTAATATCTTCATTATTTATAATTTTTGGTTTTGGTTTGAGTTTTGGTTTAATTATATCAGTTTTAATTGTTTCTGCTTTTTTCTTAACCTCTAAAATTTTCTTTTCTTTGATAACTAATTTTTTTGTATCCTTAACTTCTAAATTTGGAGTTTGTTTCACTTCCAAAACTGGTTGATTTGGATTTGTTTTTTCTTCAATTTCAGCTTTATTTATTTTAACATTTTTTTTTAGTTCTATTTGATCTGATGAATTAAATTTTTTTTGCTTAGTAATTGCTTCCTCATTTTTATTTTCTGGTTTTTCAGTATCAGATTTTTTCAAATTTGTGTTTTCACCAACATTAAGTATTTCAATAGGTATTACGTTTGGAACGTGGATTTCTTTTGGAGAAAAAAAATTTGGCAAACCAACCATAAATAAAAGTATAATTAAATGTATTAGTGTTGAAAGAACAACTCCAGATGTTTTTGGATTTAAGTTTTCAAAAAAATTTATAATTTTTAAACTATTATAGCTTATACGGTCCATCTATTGCTCAAGATTTTGAGTAATTAATGCAACTTTAATATATCCTGCTGAATTTATTATAGACATAATTTCCATAATCCTTCCATAAGCTACTACTCTATCACCTCTTATATAAATCCTTGCTTCAGTATTTTGTTCAGTAATAGCGTTTAGTCGGGGAATTAAATTTTCTACTTCAACTTTTGATTCTCCAATGTAGACTTCTCCGTCTAACTTAACTGTTATCTCAATTGGATCTTTAATATCAGTTAATGCAGTAGCTTTAACCTTTGGTAAATCAACTTTTATTCCAACCGTCAGAAGAGGCGCTGTAACCATAAAAACAATTAGTAAAACAAGCATAACATCTACAAAAGGAGTAACATTAATTTCACTCATTTGAGTGTATCTTTGTTTCTTACGTTTGTTAAAATTATTTGAGGTAATCAATTTATTTTTTCTCTAATTGTCTAAAAAAAATTGTTGAGAATTCATCCATGAATGTTTCCAAGGATATAAAGTATTTTGATAAATCGTTTGAAATTTTGTTGTACGCAACGACAGCAGGTATAGCTACAAAAAGACCTAAAGCCGTTGCAAATAGCGCTTCTGCAATTCCTGGAGCAACTACTGCTAAATTAGTATTTTGTGCAATTGCTATAGATTTAAAACTATTCATTATGCCCCAAACTGTTCCAAATAATCCTATAAAAGGTGCTGTTGATCCAGCAGTTGCGAGAAAAGTTAAATTTCTTTCAACATTTTCACTTTCCTTATTAAAAACAACTGTCATTGATCTCATCATTCTATCCTTTAAAGAATTTATATCTGAAGTATCATTTTCATATTGAGATTTACTTTTTTTCCACTCTAAAATTGCAGCACAAAATAACTTTGACTTTGGATCTGTCTGATTAAAATTTAAGGTTTCGTATAAATCTTCAAATGAATTTCCAGACCAAAAAATATCTTCAAATTCTTTTTCAAGTTTTTTTAATTGTCTAATTCTTAGAATTTTTGAAATAATTACATTCCAGGAATATAAAGAAGCTAAGATTAAAATTATAATTACTGATTTTACTACAAGGTCAGCTTGCATAAATAACGCAAGCATTGAAAAATCTGGAGCTTCTGTAGATAAATTTGTACTATTTATATCTGACATATTAATTATTTTTTAATTTTTTCAAGGTCACTGCTATGAACCATAACCCAAAAACCTGGTCTATTTTTTTCACATAATGCTATTACTGGTGTCTTACCCTCCTCTTTTGCAAGCTTTGCGGTATCATCCCATAAACTAATTACTGTATGCTTAGCTCTTAATTTACATTCTATAAATAAGTCTTCATGAATTACGTCAGCTCTTGTTACTTTACCATTACCTCCGCTCAGAGGTGTCCTTTTCCCATTGAAATAATTTGCAACATCTCTTTCTCTTTTTTTCCAGGCTTTATCAGGCATCTATATTCCTTTCATTAGGCTGTCAGTGAAGATAAAACATTATCATCAACTTCAAAATTTGATGATACAACTTGAACGTCGTCATTGTCTTCTAAAACTTCAAGTAATTTAAATAATTTGTCTGCTGTCTCTTTTCCAATATTTATATTGTTTTTACTTTTCCAAATTAAATTTGCAGAATTAGTCTGGCCATACTCTTTAATTAATTTATCGTTAAGTTCATGCAAATCGTTTTGATCACAGTATATTGAATATTCTAAGTCATTAATTTCGTAATCTTCACTATTATTCTCGATAAGAAATTCTAGAAGTTGATCTTCTTTTACTAAACTTTTATCAAGAGTAATATTCCCAAACCTATCGAAACCAAAACTAACGCTTCCTGTTTCACCCATATTACCTCCATGTTTACTAAAAGATGACCTAATCTCTGCAGCTGTTCTATTTTTATTATTTGTAAGTGCCTCAACTATTATTGCAATACCTTCAGGACCGTACCCCTCGTATCTTACTTCTTCATAATTACTATCAGGATCATTCCCTTGACCTTTTTTTATTGCTCGCTCTATGTTATCTTTTGGCATATTGAGCGACTTGGCTGAAGCAATTGCAGATCTTAACCTAATATTACTTTCAATATCTTCTCCACCTACTTTGACTGCAACAGATATTTCTCTTCCAAGTCTTGAAAATACCTTTGCTCTTTTTTTGTCTTGTGCACCTTTTCGATGCATAATATTTTTAAATTTTGAGTGTCCTGCCATTTCTAGTAGATTTATAAATATTTCATACGATGTTAGTAAAGATAATAAATATTTGATAAATGTGTCTAATATATGTAAATTATGTCTCTTGAATTGGGGTGATATTTTTAGCTAAACCAGTGTTAACATCGATGTCTATTAAAGCTCCACATATAGTTATTTTTTCAGTAGCAGGTGTAAATCTACCTTCAGCCCTATAACCCTTAACAAATCCATGGATTGGATTATTTATATCGAAACCAATTATTGAATTATAATCACCTGACATTCCAACATCTGTTTGATAAGCTGTACCTTTAGGTAAAATAACACTGTCTGCTGTTGGCACATGAGTATGTGTTCCTAAAACTGCAGTAACTTGTCCATCAACATAATATCCAAATGCTTTTTTTTCAGAAGTTGCTTCACCATGCATATCAATAATTATTGCATCACATGTACTACCTAATTTCTCTTTTTGAAGAAATTCAATTATCTTTTTAAATGGGTCATCTAATGATAAATTCATAAATAGTCTAAGCATTACTTGTACTACGATAATTTTTTTTCCATTTAAAAGCTCAAACTTATAATACCCTTTTCCAGGAACACCGTCAGGGTAATTCAAAGCTCTTATTATTTTTGGATTGTCTTCAATATAAGACAGCATTTCTCTTTGATCCCATGCATGATTCCCAAGTGTCAGTATATCAAATCCACTAGAAAATAATTCTTCTGCATCCTTTTTTGAAAGTCCATAACCAGAAGTAGCATTTTCACTATTAGCAATAATCATGTCTGTATTGTATTTAGATTTGAGTGTTGGTATGATTTCTTTAATTTTTTTTCGTGACGCCTTACCGACAATATCACCTATAAAAAGAACTTTCATTGAAAACTATATAAATTTTTTTCAGTAATAACATAATCCACTTTAAAATCAAATTTGTCTATGGGTATGTAATCTAACTTTTGTTCTTCAAATGCATATGCTACCGAGATGAATTTATGATTAATTTTATTTAAATAATCAAAAGTCCTATCATAATACCCTCCACCATAACCTAATCTATTTCCCTGATGATCAAAAGCTAAACATGGCACAAAAATTAATTCAGGATTTAATATTTTATTTTTACCTTGAGGCTCCAGTATATTCATATGTCCTTTTACAAAATTTTCATCACTTCTAAATTGCTTAAATATTAAATGATTATTTTTTTCTTCAATTACAGGAAGACATAAAATTTTATTTTTAATAAAGATAAGATTATTAAGCTCTCTTGTATTTATTTCAGAGTTTATAGAAATAAAACTAGATACTATATTGATTTCTTGAAAGTTAATTTTTTTAAAAAGTTTATTAAACAAAGATAAAGCAAAATGAGTTGGATTATTATTAAAAATCTTATCTCTTATAATTTTTTGTTTTTTTCTGATAATTGATTTTTCATCTTTAATATTATTCATAATAAGAATTCTTAATTATATCAATTAAACTCTCTACTTTTTTATTTATTTCATCAAATTCTTGATCTAATTTCAATTTTTCATCTTCTAAAATTTTTTTTTCATTTTGTAGTTTTATTATTTCGTCTTTAAGTTCTAAATTATACTTTAAGTATTCTGCATTCTTAGTATCATTTATTTTTAAATTTTTTTGAATATTTGTTTTTTCAGAAAGTTCTGCTTGAAGCTCAATGGAGAGAAGTGACAACAATACACTATCACTTATTTTTCCATTAGAATATTTTGGATTTTGTAATTTGTTATCTATTTTTTCATTAATTAAATTAACTGAGTCTATAATTTTGGTTTCATCTTTTTCTTCATATTCTAATGAAATTTCCCTATTTAAAATTTTTGTCTTATAAAAAGGCATAGTTATTTTTTAATTAAAAGTTCCAACTCATCAATATACTCGGACATTTGTTTTCGTAAATTTTTAATTTCATTTTCTAGATTTTGAATTCTTTCTTTCTTAGAAATATGATGATCCCTAAAATCTTCTAAAGCTGATCTTAGATTATTTAAGTTTTCTCTTAGAACTGTAATTTTTTTTTGTATTTCCATTATAATTTTATAGTTTGTAATTTTATAATTGTCACTGTAATGAACCCATATTAAATAATTTTATATCAACCATAAAGGTAAGTATTTGAATAATTTAAATAATATCAACAATCTAAGACAATTATCAAATTGTATTAGATTTTTATCAATGGATGCAGTGGAAAAAGCAAAATCTGGTCATCCTGGTATGCCTATGGGTATGGCAGACATCGCAACAGTTCTTTATAAAAATCATTTAAAGTTTGATCCGAATGATCCGGGTTGGATTGATAGAGATAGATTAATTATTTCAAATGGGCATGGCTCAATGCTTTTATACTCTTGTTTGTATCTAACAGGATATAAAGACATTGACATAAATCAAATTAAAAATTTTAGACAATTACATAATAAAACTGCAGGTCACCCAGAATACGGAAGTGCGGAAGGGATAGAAACAACTACTGGGCCTTTGTCTCAAGGTTTAGCAAATGCAGTTGGAATGGCGCTAGCGGAAAAAAAATTATCAAATAATTATGGAAAAGAAGTATTCGATCATTACACTTATGTTTTTGCTGGAGATGGATGCTTAATGGAAGGTTTAAGTCATGAAGTGTGTAGTCTCGCAGGACATTTGAAATTAAATAAGCTTATTATGTTTTTCGATAATAACTCTATTTCCATAGATGGATCAACAGACCTTTCAGTTTCAGACAATGTGAAAAAAAGATTTGAAGCTTATAATTGGAATATAATTGAAATAGATGGTCATAACTATGAAGAAATTGATCAAGCTATAATTCAAGCAAAAAAAAGTGATGCTCCAACAATTATATCTTGTAAAACTAAAATTGGTTTCGGCTCTCCTAACAAAGAGGGTTCAGCTTCATCACATGGTTCACCTCTTGGTGAAGATGAAATTAGTTTAACAAGAAAAAAATTAGAATGGAATTATTCGCCATTTGAAATTCCAAATGATTTATTACATGAATGGAGAAGTTTCTATAAAAGAAATGATGGATCAAGAAATTCTTGGTCATTAAAAAATGAAGAATTAATTGAAAGTAAAAATTTTAAAGATAGTTATTATCAAAAAATTGATTCACAACTTCCAGAAAAAATAGGTGAATTAAAATCTGAACATTTTAATAGCAAAACAAATTGTGCATCAAGAAAATCGAGTGAACTAACGTTAAATTTAATTTCAAACTATCAAAAAAATCTTATTGGAGGATCTGCTGATCTTACTGGCTCAAATAACACTAAGGCAAAAAATATGAATGTAATTAAATCTGATAATTTTAATGGGAATTATATTCATTACGGCATCAGAGAACATGGAATGGCTGGAGTAATGAATGGTATAGCTTTGCATAAAGGTTTAATTCCATATGGAGGAACATTTTTAGTATTCACCGATTATTGCAGACCTTCAATTAGGTTATCAGCCATTATGAATATACCAGTTATTTATGTAATGACGCATGACTCAATAGGATTAGGAGAAGATGGGCCAACACATCAGCCAGTTGAACATCTAGCATCTTTAAGAGCTATACCAAATTTAACAGTCATAAGACCTTGTGATATTATTGAAACTATAGAAGCATGGGAATGTGCAATAAACAATACTGGACCAACAATCTTAGTTTTAACAAGACAAAATCTGCCAATGTTACAGAAAAATAATCGAAAAGAGAATCTTGTAAATAAAGGTGCTTATAAAATTAGAGATTTCAAAGAATATGATGCAACAATTTTATCTTCTGGTTCTGAAGTTGAGATTGCTTGCTCTGCATCAAATAAACTTTTTGAAAACAATAATTTAAAGATAAGAGTTGTTAGCATGTCTTCATTTGAATTGTTTGAGAAAAATGATGACGACTATAAAAATGAAGTTTTAGGCAACAAACCTATTTTTGCTATTGAGGCTGGAATAATAAATGGTTGGGAAAAATATATTAAAAATGAAAATTTTGTTGGTATGTCTACTTTTGGTGAAAGTGGTCCTTATAAAGAATTATATAATCACTTTAAAATAACAGACGATTACTTAATTGAAAAAATAATTAAAAATTTATAAGAAGGATGATATGAAAGTTGCAATAAATGGATTTGGGAGAATTGGAAAACTTGTTTTTAGAGCACTATTAGAAAAAAATCCTAAGGATATTAATATTGTTGCTATTAATGAACTAGGCAGTGTTGAAAGTAGTGCTCACTTGCTAAAATATGATAGTGTGCATGGTATTCTTAAAGATAAGATTAATTCATTTAAAAAAGGATTAAAAATTGGAAAACATAAAATCAATTTTTATTCAGAAAGAGATCCAAATAATCTTCCTTGGAAACCTTTAAAGGTTGATGTTGTTCTTGAATGTAGTGGTGTTTTTACTTCAAAAGAAAAAGCAATTTCTCATTTAAATGCAGGAGCAAAAAAAGTTATTATTTCTGCACCTGCTTCAAATGTAGATGCCACAATTGTTCAAGGAGTAAATAACGATACTATTAAAAAAAATCATAACGTAATTTCAAACGGATCTTGCACTACTAACTGTCTTGCTCCTTTAGCTATGGTTCTTGATGAAAAGTTGGGAATTGAAAGTGGTTTCATGACAACAATACATAGTTACACAGGCGATCAAAGAACTGTTGATCAAACCCATTCAGACTTGAGAAGAGCAAGGGCTGCAGCTGAGTCAATGATTCCAACTTCTACTGGAGCGGCAAAGGCCTTAAGTCTAGTCCTACCAAAATTAAAAGGTAAACTAGATGGAACAGCCATTCGAGTGCCCACTCCTAATGTTTCACTTATAGATCTTACATTTGTAAGTAAGAAAAAAACTAGTCCAGAAAAAATTAATTCTTTAGTTCTTCAAGCTTCAAAAACTAAGAAATTAAATGGAATTTTAACAACAAACTCATTACCCTTAGTTTCAATTGATTTTAATCATAATTCAAGTAGTTCTATATTTGACATGAGTCAAACACAGGTTGTCAAAGATAACTTCTGCAGAGTTTTATCGTGGTATGATAATGAATGGGGATTCTCAAATAGAATGATTGACACTATGGTTGATCTTAAAAAATTTATTTAGTGACTAAAAAAATTTGTTATGCAGTATCGACACTAACACAAATTGAAAGTTTAATAGAATTTCGAAGATTAAATTTCAAAACTTCAATCATATTTATAAAATATTTTTTAATCAAAGGGTTTGGAATAGAATGGCTCGGAACATTAATAAACCATATTAAGAATAAATACAAAACACACAACATTAAGTTTTTTGTCGACTCAGGGTATGATCAAGGTCTTAGTATATTATTAACTTACGAAAATATTGATTATTTAAAATTAAAAAATAATAAAATTGTCTTAAATAAAATTAATCAAATTGCTAAAAAAAATAAAGTTTTATTAAATCCAACTTTTGATGTAGTAGATCTTACAAAAATTAAAAATATACAAAAAAAATTAAAGATAAAATTATGAAAATAGATGGAAATGAAATTAAAGTAGGAAATATTTTAGAAATTAACAATAAACTTTGGAAAGTTTTAAAAACACAACATACTCAACCAGGTAAGGGAGGTGCATACTTACAGGCTGAACTTAAAGACATAAGAGATGGTACTAAAATGAATAATAGGTTTAGATCATCAGAAACAGTTGAAAGAGCCATTCTTGATGAAAAAGAATTCCAATATCTTTATGAGGATAATAAGAATTTTATATTCATGGATAAACAAACCTATGAACAAATAGAGCTTGGTTCTGACATAATTATTGAAGATCAATCAAAATTTTTAATTGAGAATAGTGACATTATTATTAACTTTTATAATGAAAAGCCAGTCGGCATTGATTTACCTGATAGTGTTTCATTAAATGTTGTGGAAACTGAAGGAGTAGTAAAAGGTCAAACAGCAGCATCGTCATATAAACCCGCAACTTTAGAAAGGAATATTAAAACATCCGTTCCTCAATTTATTGCAGTTAATGATAAAATAGTAATCAGTACAATTGATGGTAGTTATATTGAAAAATCAAAAAATTAATGCAACCTGCTGTAATTAATATTTTTGAAAAAGCTGTAAAAAAAGCTGGTAAAATATTATTAAGAGATTTTGGAGAATTAGAAAATTTACAAATACAATCTAAATCAGTTGGAGATTTTGTAACAAATGCAGATATTAAAGTAGAAAAAACACTTTTAGAAACGCTAAAATATTATTATCCAGATTATACTTACATAACTGAAGAAACTGGTGAAATAAAAGGTGATGAAAACACTATTATTATCGATCCTATTGATGGAACATCAAATTTTATTCATGGAATACCTCATGTTGGAATAATTGTTGCAAAAATGACTAATAATGAAATCACAGACGGTGTAATTTATAATCCAGTTTTAAATGAATTTTTTTGGAGTTCAAAAGGTAAAGGTTCATGGTGTAATAATAGTAGACTTCGAGTATCAAAAAGGCAAATTTTTTCAGACTGCTTGATAGGCACTGGTCTTCCATTTGGAGAGAGAATTTACAAAAACTATTTAAGTGAAGTGGATGAAATACTAAAATCTTCTGCAGGAATAAGAAGATTAGGTTCGGCAGGCCTTGATCTAGCTTATGTTGCTTCTGGTAAATTAGATGGTTTTTGGGAAAAAGGAATCAATTTATGGGATGTTTCAACAGGTGTTCTTTTAGTTAAAGAAGCTGGAGGAAAAATTTCAAAAATGGATGGAAACACATGGGAAACAAAGTCTCGTGATTTAGTTGCTTCAAATAATAAAATTCATAATGAATTAGTTGAAAAACTTACTTTACTTTAAAATCTTTATAAATATAAGCAATTTATGAAAAAAGATATACATCCTAAATATCATGAAATAAACGTTGTTATGACTGATGGATCTACTTTTAAAACTAGATCAACCTGGGGTAAAGAAGGTGATACCCTTAAATTAGAAATTGATTCTAAATCTCACCCTGCATGGACTGGTGGTAAAGCTGGTCTTAATGAATCTGAAGGACAGGTAGCTAGATTCCAAAAAAGATTTAAAGGTCTAAAAATTAATAAATAATTATTTAAAAAACTTTTCAGCATTAAGTTTTAAATTCTTCTTCTTTTTTATCTCGTCTTGCACTCTTAGTATTTCAGTTTGAAGTTCAGAAATATAGTTTTTTAAATCTTCAACACTGAAATCATCCAAATTTAATATTTTAACCGTATTTTGTTTTTCATCAACTTCAAAAAAATCTGTCATAGTCATATTTTGTTATATATTATTTTTTGATTATATTATATGAGCCAGTTATGAAATACCCTTTAATGCCAAAAGCAACAGCGATATGGTTAGTAGAAAATACAGCTTTAACTTTTGATCAAATAGCTGAATTCTGTGGATTACATGAATTAGAGGTTCAAGGAATAGCTGATGGAGAAGTTGCTGTTGGTATGAGAGGTTATGATCCAATTGACAATAATCAATTAACAAAAGAAGAAATTGAAAGATGTGAAAAAGATAATACAGCTCGTTTGATTCTTATTAAGTCTGATGTAATTGAGGATTTACCGCCAAGAAAAAAAGACTCTAAGTATACGCCTCTTTCATTGAGACAAGAAAAGCCTTACGCTATATTGTGGCTTATCAAAAGATATCCAACCGAGTTAAGTAGTTCTCAAATCGCAAAACTTACCGGCTCAACAAAAAATACGGTAGAAGCTATAAGAAATGGTACATACAGAGAGGCAGTTCTCGAAGCAAAGAGTCCAATGGACGTTGGTTTATGTACTTATAAGGATCTTGAAAGAACGTTAAATAGAACTAGAACAAAAAAAGTAGATCAAGATAACTAATAATTTTTTACAACATAATTTAGATAGTAGATCATCAATATCATCCAAAATAAGATCATTGAAATAATAAAAATCTGAAAATTAAATATTTTTATAATTCCGATAGGTTCACCAAGATAATAGGTTAAAGGTCCTAAAACTCCACTTAAAATTATTCCTAAAACTTTATAACTTTTAAAAAAAGTAAGAATTTCATCAAAAAGAGTACTAAAACTTAACCACAGAACAATCATCCATAATGGCAAGGTGCCAAGTTTGGCAACAGTTTCAAAATCGTATATTCGGAAATAAACTAATAAAGTATCAAAAATGTATCCTGGAACTGAAATCAAAAGTGAAATTTTAATAAATTTTTGTCTATTATTGTTAAAATAAAGATAAGTTAGTAGGAAAATAATTCCAACCCAGATGCCCAGCATAGGATTAGAAAAGTTTGTTTCACCAAATACGCAGGCTAACCAAGTTAGTTGATAGCCAGTTAAGACTAAAAATACTTTTAGTTTTTGCATTTCTATTTTTGAATTAAAAAATGAGAAACGTCAGTAGAACTATTTGAAAAACCTGTTTCACAATAAGAGAAATAAAATTCCCACATTCTTTTAAATTTAATATCAAAGCCAAACTTTGATAAATCATTCCAAGATTTTTGAAATTGTTTGTTCCACATTTTTAGTGTTTTTGCGTAAGAACCACCAAAACTTAATTTTTCAATACATTTTAACCCAACTTGTTTTGCTGAATATTCAAATTGTTTTTTAGTTGGAAGCATGCCACCAGGAAAAATATATTGTTGAATAAAATCTGGTCTGTTTTGATAATCTTTAGCCTTATTTTCATCAATTGTTATAACTTGTAGTGCAGCCAAGCCACTATTGTTTAGAGAATTGCGAATTGTATCAAAGTAATTTTGCCAGTATTTCTTCCCAACTGCTTCAAACATTTCGATTGAAACAATGTTGGAATATTTTTTTTTGATATCTCTATAATCCGAAAATATAACTGATACTTTTTCAGATAAACCTTCATTTTGAATTTTTTTAGAGGCATATTCGTATTGTTCCTTAGAAATAGTTATAGCATCAACTGAACAATTGTAATTTTTCGCTACAAATGATGAAAACCCGCCCCATCCACATCCAATTTCTAAAGTTTTAGAATTTGAGTCTAATGATAAAGTTTCAGCAATCTTTCTATATTTGTTAAATTGTGCATCCGATAAATTGGTATTTTTATTATCAAAAAGAGCAGAAGAATAAGTCATGGTTTTATCTAACCACTTTTCATAAAAATTATTTCCTAAATCATAATGATATTTAATGTTTTTTTTACTCTGTGATTTTGAATTGTTATTTAAAAAATGTTTTAATTTGGCAAAAGTTGCAAAAAAAAGATTAGTATTTATACTTTTTAAAAAATAACTCTCATTTTTGTGAGAAAGTAGTAATAAATTAGTTAAATCGGTACTTGAAAAGTAACCATTCATATAGGCTTCTGCAAAACCTACAGAACCTTTTTTAAAAATTAAATTTAAAAAATTATAATTATGAATTTTTATACTTGCAGATATATCCTCCTCTTTTCCAACAAAAACTCTCTGCTCGCCAGTAGGAAATTCAACTGTTAATTTTCCATATCGAATTTTAGATAAGAAATTTACTAATAATTTTTCGACGGTTTTATCAAAATTTGTTTTAAAAAAATTCATTTAAAAATTACCTTCAAAACTCACTGTATCATTTGGCTTCTTTTTTCGTGCATAATATTTACCACCTTTGTAAATTATTTTTAGAGCCTCATAAAGTATTCCAAGCATTACCTTAAAACCAAAAAGTGGATTATAATATAAAAATTTAAACATATTTTTTGAGTTAAAATCTATAAATTTGCCATACTGAGTAGCTGTTAGAACTTTTTTATTATTTTTATCATAAAGATCAATATTAATATTTATTTTATCTTTTTGCATTCGATTAAAAAATTTATAATTTGCCTCCATTTCTATGAAAGGAGATACATAAAACTGCTTTGCACATTCATGAGATAATTTAAAATCTTCAAAATTTACATTTCCTTTAAAAATATAGGTATGTTGTTCATTAGTCGTATTTTTGACTTCATAGAAAATTGATATTAATTTTTTATCATCATAACAATATATAATTGATAAGGGATCAAATACATATCCCAAAATTCTTGGAAAACATAATATCATTATATTAAGATGTTTATATTTAATATTAAATTTAGAGAGGGAATCTTTAACGAATGTCTTTATTGACCTTTTGTCTCTATATCCATGATCATTTTCATAAATAGAAAAAAGATTAAAAGAGTTTAATGAAAAAAGTTTATAGTTTTTGCTTAATTGATCAAGGTTATCCAAATTAATAAAAAGACTTGGTACCTCATATTTCAAGGTGTGTTTAAATGGAATAAATCTTTTATGTATAATGCTAGACAATAGTATTTGAGAAATCATTTAAAATTAATTTGCAATCTATTATAAAAATTTTTCTCTCTCTTCCAAGGTAAATCACAATTTAATAATTTACAAATATAAGAAGATGATTGAATGCCGTCTTCATGAAAGCCATATCCAAGGTAAGCCCCACAGAAAAAAGTATTATTCTTTCCTTGAATTTCCATAACATTTTTTTGAGCTAAAATAGTATCAGTAGTATATATTGGATGATTAAATGTTGTTTCGTTAATTATATTTTTAGGCTTTTTATATGGATTAACAGTTACAAAATAATTTTGATTAGTTGGTAATTTTTGCAAGAAATTCATCCAATAAGTTAAAGTAAATTTAGAAGATGATGACTTATTTAAAAAATTCCAACTTGACCAAGCAATTTTTGATTTAGGCATTAAAGAGTGATCGGAGTGAAGTATTGCTGAGTTAGTTGAATATTTAAATTGTGAAAATATTTTTACTTCTTCTTCTGTTGGTTTTTCCAAAATATCCAATACTTGATTTGCGTGAGTTGCGAATATTACCTTATGAAATTCTAATATATTATTTTTCTCATCTTCTATTTGAATTTTATTATTTTCTCTAATAATTTTTTTAATTTTGAAATTTGTTTCATACTCAAAAATATTTTTATTAATAATTTTTTTTATATATTCGTTGCTTCCCCCTTCTACGTATTTCCATTGAGGTCTTTTTTTTAAATTAAATAAAGCATGATTTTTAAAAAAATTAATGAATGTTATGAGAGGAAAATTTTTTACATCACTTATATTGCTTGACCATATAGATGATATCATAGGTAAAATATGATAATTTATTAGGTATGTTGAAAAATTATTAGTTTTTAAAAAATCATTTAAGGTTTTAGTTTGCTCTAAATCACTAACATTCAAGCTATTACATAATAAATAAAGTTTTCTTATTTCAAATAACATTTTAAAAAAATTAAAAGAAAACACATTTCTAAAATTAGCAAAAAGAGAAAATATATTTTTGCCACTATATTCAATTTGAGGATCTTGATTTGAGACGGCAAAAGACATATCTGAATTTTTGCATTTCACATCAAGTAATTTAAAAAAATTTGTTAAATCTGGATAATTATTTTCATTGAATACAATAAACCCTGTATCGACTGGGATTGTCTTTGTTGATTCTTCAACATAGATAGTTCTTGTATGTCCACCCAATCTATTATTTTTTTCAAACAAATAAACATCATATCTAGAAGACAAAAGGTAAGCTGCACTTATACCTGAAATACCAGAACCAATAATTGCTATTTTTTCTCTCACATCAACTAATAGTTTTAAACGCTGATAGTGCTCTATTTCTTGTTTCTTTTAAATCTACAATTGGCACTGGATATGAAGTGCCAATCTCAAAATTATATTTCTTTTGATCCTCAATAGACATCTCCCAAGGATTATGAATATATTTTTTTGGAATATTATTCAACTCAGGAACAAATTCTTTTACATAATCACCATCTGGATCAAATTTTTGACCCTGCAATATTGGATTAAAAATTCTAAAATATGGACTTGCATCAGCACCGCAACCAGAGATCCATTGCCAACCTGCAGAATTAGACCCAATGTCAGCATCAACTAAAGTATCAAAAAACCACTCTTCTCCATTTTTCCAGTGTAACAATAAATTTTTTGTTAGAAACGAGCCTACAATCATTCTTACTCTATTATGCATCCAGCCTGTTTTATATAGTTGTCTCATTCCAGCATCAACAATTGGAATACCAGTTTTACCATTATGCCATAATGATAAATTTTTAGCATTTTTAATCCATGGAAATTTATTAAATTTACTTTGTATAGGTTTATGAGTCATATCTGGATAATGAAATAAAAGATTATAAGAAAAATCTCTCCAGCCAAGTTCAGCAAGAAATTTTTTTTTATTTTCAGGATCAATTTTTTTTTCAATATTTACGGCATCATAAACTTCTAAAACAGAAATTTCTCCAAAATGAAGATAAGGTGATAATTTTGAAGTTAAATCTTTATCGGGTCTATCTCTTCCAACAGAATAGTTATTTGCTTTTTGCGAAATATATTTTTTTAATTGTAATTTTGCATTACTTTCACCAGGTATCCAATATTTTTCAATTTTTTTGATCCAATGCTCTTTTTTGTTTGTTAGATTTAAATCTTGTATAGTTATTTCATTTTTAAATTTTGAATTAGCGTAGCTTATTTTTGAATTTTTAAATTTAATATCTTTTAGTTTAAGTAGTTCATCACAATGTCGCCAGTAAGGAGTAAATACTTTAAAAAAGGTTCCACTTTTATTTTTAATATTCCAAGGTTCATTTAAAAGATATCCATTGTGCGAGTCGCATTCTATTTTAAATGAAGTAACTATAGATTTAATTTTAGTATCTCTTTTAATTGAATATGGATCATATAGTCTATTCCAAGATACATATTTAATATTTAAATTCTTTAGTATTGAAGATATAATTTTCTCTGGATCACCAGCAAATATATTTAGTTTGCCATTATGTTTTTGTATTGAGTCATATAAACTAATTAAGGATTTTTCTAACCACCATTTGGATGTCGATCCAATTCTTTGATTTAAATCAAAAATATAAATTGGAATTATCT
Source organism: uncultured Alphaproteobacteria bacterium (assembly GCA_902622475.1). Taxonomy (GTDB): domain Bacteria; phylum Pseudomonadota; class Alphaproteobacteria; order HIMB59; genus CACPNW01. Next base: position 27,652 of record CACNPW010000014.1, read on the forward strand.
GATCAACTTTTTTTGAAAGTGACAATAAAGATGGATTTTCTTGTAATCGCAAATCTTGTCTAAACCAATGAATTCCATAAGAGGCTACCATGAGTTTAAATTATGTTAATTTAGAATAAATTAAAGAGGTAAATCTATTATTTACTATGAGGAGGCATTTTTTTCTCTACGAACCAAACGTGTTTTTTTAACACAGGATCATATTTTTTCATTCGAAGCTTTTCAGCAACTTTTAAACCTTTTGTCGGTTTTCTTACAATATACTTAGTTCCTGTTTTTGGATTTTCTTCAGGTACTAGTTGTTTAAGAGCGAATGAAGTTTTTTTTGCCATGAGTTGTCTATACAGAATAATTATATGAAATAAAGTATTATTTATTCATAATCAGAAATTGACTGCTTAATAAAACGGTTAAAATTTCCTCTTTTTTTATCAAGTTTAATTTGTTTATTTCTTTCAAGTAAGTTTTTTTTCTTTGCTTGAGATGTTTTATCAAAACAATTATGACAAGATACACCTTGTTTAAAATATTTATTATAAGTATCTTTATTACTAATGGGTAACCGACAAGCATAACAAAGTTTGTAAGTTCCATCTTTTAATTCATTTTTTAAAGATACTCTTCCATCAAATACGAAACATTCACCTTTCCAAATTGAATCTTTTTTTGGAGTTTTTTCTAAATACTTTAGTATTCCTCCGTCTAACTGAGCAACATTTTTAAAACCCTTCATCATCATATATGATGAAGCCTTTTCACACCTGATACCTCCAGTGCAAAACATTGCAATTTTTTTGTCTTTTGACTTATTTAGTTTTTTTTGAACAAAAGATTTAAAGTCAGTGAAACTTTTAGTTTTTGGATTAATTGCCCCTTCAAAGGATCCTATATTAACCTCAAATTCATTTCTTACATCAATCACAATAGTGTCTTTGTCTTTAATTAGTTGATTCCATTCATTGTATTTAACTTTTTTTCCAGATATTTTTGTAGGATCAGCAAATTTGGTTCTGAGTGTGACTATTTCATTTTTATTTCTAATTTTAAGTTTTTGAAAAGGCATATATTTATATTTTGATCGTTTAAGATTAAGT
>CACNPW010000015.1 GCA_902622475.1 uncultured Alphaproteobacteria bacterium
ATTTATTGAAAGAACCTAATTTAGATGGTGTTATTGTATGTTCAGAAACTAATTTGCACTATGAATTAGTTAAAAAGATTACTGAGAATAAAAAACACTGTTTTATAGAAAAACCTTTAGGGATAGGAAAAAAAGATTCTTTTGAAATGGCAAATCTTATTGAGTCATCAAAAATTATTTTTCAAACTGGCTATTTCATGAGAAGCAATCCTGTTTACATAAAACTTAAAGAACTAATTACTGCTAATTATTTTGGCGAAATTTCAAGAATTCGACTCGTTAATTGTCACGATGGTATTATGAGGGATATTTTCAAAAACTATCAGTGGATGACAGATCCCAAAGTTGCTGGAGTTGGGGCTTTTGGCGATTTAGGAACACATGTTTTAGATCTTCTTTTATGGTTTTTTTCTGATGTTGAGTCAGTAAGTGCAACCTTTACCAAAGTATATAATCAATATCCAGGTTGTGAAGAGAGTGGAGAGGCATTAATAAAATTTAAAAGTGGCTTGATAGCTAGTATTGCTGCAGGATGGATAGATATAGCGCAGCCATATACTATTTTTGTAAGTGGAACAAAAGCTCACGCAAGAACAACCAATGAGAAATTAATTATAAATGAAAATAAGGATGGTAAAAAAATAGAAAGAATAGAACAAAATTTACCAGAAAGATTACCTCACGCATTTGATTTGTTTCTCAATTCTTTAATTAGTAATAATATTAAATATTTAGTAAAAGCTTCTGATGCAGCACTCAGATCTAGTATTATGTCTGCAATCTATCAATCAGAAAAAGAAAAGAAATGGATAACAGTTTAAATAGTGTTTAAGATTAATATTATTAAGTGAAAAATAATTTATTTATAGCTGTCATATTATCACTTTCTGGATTATTTTTATTAGATTGTATGGGCATAGCAATTAAGTTTTTGAGAAATGATTATCCAGCAGCTCAACTTTCTGTCTTTAGAAATTTATTTGGGATGATTCCATGTGTTATTGCCTTATATTTTTCACATGATTGGCATCAAAACGGTAGACAAATAAAAATCACACAATGGAAGTTAGGATTATTTCGTGGAGTTTTTGTAGCCTTGGCTCAATTGTGTCTCTACACTTCTTATGCCTACCTTCCTTTTGCTTTAGTTGCCACCATGGAATATACAGGACCTATGATGGTTACTCTTCTTGCTATTCCTATACTAGGTGAAAAATTTGGTTGGTACAAAATGAGTGCAGTAATTTCTGGTTTTGTAGGTATTGTTTTAATTATGAAACCTTGGTCATCAGACTTTAATTATATGTTATTACTTCCTATACTTGCTGCTTTTGGATATTCATTAGCAAGGGTAACATCCTTAAGTTTTGAGGATCATGTTCCTTCACCACTTATCAACTTGTATGGTCAAACAGGGACAATCATAGTTGCATGTATGTTAGTGGTATTTTTTGGTATGTGGGAAAATTTCAAAAGTATAAATGATTTCTTAGTAGTTTGTGTAATGGGAATTGCAGGAGGATCTGGAACTTTACTTTTAATATATGGTGCCAGAAGAGCAGAACTTAGCAAAATTATGCCATTTGATTATATTGAGATATTTTTTGCGCTTATTTTAGGTTGGATATTTTTTGCAGAATGGCCAGTTGATCAACTTTTACCAGGAGCTTTTTTCATAGTTTTAGGTGGATTAATCATCTATCTTCAACAAAGAAAAAATAATTTTCAAAGATTGAGAAAAACATAATGGAATATAAAATTACAAAACTTCAAAATGACAAAGGTTTAGATATTGATATAGTCAATATTATCAACTCAAATAATTACAGTTTTAGCTTTTATACATATGGTGGTTATATGAGTGAAGTTTGTATCCCAACTTCTTCTAGTGACTCTAAAACGGAGGATGTATTATTAGGTTATGGTAATTTAGATGATTGCCTTGAAGCTCATGGATATTTCAATTCAATTATTGGAAGAGTTTGTAATAGAATAGGAAACAGTAAATTTACTCTTAATGGGGAAGAATATAATTTATATTCTAATACCAAACCTGATCATCTGCATGGTGGAGAGGTAGGTTTTAATAAAAAGATTTGGAAAATAGCTGATATTAAAAAAACAAGTGAAAGTGTAAAAGTAGAGCTCACATACCAATCTAAACATTTAGAAGAAAATTATCCAGGCAACTTAAAGTGTAAAACTATTTACGAGCTTAATAACAATAACGAAATTCTAATTTCCTTTAATGCTAATACAGATCAAGATACTATTGTTAACATGACTAATCATAACTATTGGAATTTCCATGGCCATAAAGATAACTACAAAAATATTACAGATCATGTTGTCAAAATATCATCTAATCAAATTTGCGAAACTGATGAGGGGTCAATTCCTACTGGGAAATTATTCGATGTAGTAAATACAAAATATGATCTTAATAATTCATTTGAAATAAATAATTCTTTTTTAGAAAACGGTGGTATCGATCACAATTATGTTCTCAAAGATCATTCTATTGATAAATCTATAGCTTCCATCTATAGTAACATTACTGGTATGGGAGTTGAATACTCGACTGATCAACCTGGAATACAATTTTATACTGGGAATATGATGAAAGACTCATACGATGGCAAATATAATCGAAATTATGGATTACAATACGGTATGTGTTTAGAGACTCAAATTTTTCCTGATGCTATTAATCAACCAAATTTTCCATCAACTATATTAAAAGTAGGTGAAACATATAATTCAAATACAAAAATAAAATTAAGAAATGATTTCAAATAAATTAATTTATTGTTTTATAATTTTATATCTATAGACATCCGCATAAATGAAAATTAGTAAAAAAATCATCGATAATTTAAAAAAAGGTGGAGTAGATTTTTACTTAAGTGTTCCTTGTAAGTTATTAGCTAACATGATTGATATTCTTGAAAATGATAAGGATGTTTATTATTCGGCTGTTCCAAGAGAAGAAGAAGGTATGGGTATTTGTGCTGGCGCTTTTTTAGGAAATAAATTCCCATGTATAATGATGCAGAATACAGGAATAGGAAATTCAGTAAATGCAATTGTTTCTTTATTACAATTATATCAAATGCCCGTTGTTTTTCTAATTAGTTACAGAGGTACACCAGGTGAACCAGTAGGAGCACAAGGCGGAATGGCTAAAATAACTGAAGATATTTTACAAACTTTAAGAATACCTCTGTTGCATTGTACTTCAGAAAATGATTTAGATAAAATTACTACATTTAGCAAACATGCAAAAGTTGTTGAGTCACCAGTTGCTATATTATGTGATTTCAATTTAATGAAAGATGATACATGAACCGTTTTGACTTATTAAATAAAATACAAAACATACTGAAAGATAACTTAGTAATTTGCAACATAGGTCTTCCATCTCAAGAGTTATATAAAATTAATGATCAACCAAACTTTTTTTATATGTTAGGAAGTATGGGTTTGTCTTCTTCTATTGGCTTGGGTTTGTCATTATCCCAAAATAAACATGTTATTAGTATAGATGGGGATGGATCTGTTTTAATGAATATGAATACACTAGCAACAATTGGTAATAGAGCGCCATCAAATTATACTTTATTAATAATTGATAATGGATCATATGGTTCAACTGGAGATCAAAGAACATTCACGGATGAAAATACCTCTTTAAAAGATGTCGCACTTGGTGCTGGCTGTAAAAAAGTAATCGAATGTTCAGGAGAAGAAACTTTAAATGAGTTATCAAAAGCAATTGAAGACAAAAATAATTCTTATGTAATTATTTCAAAGATTAATTCAGGCAACGTTAAAATTGATCCTATACCTCTCAATCCTATAACCATAAGAGATAGGTTTAGAAAATTCATTGGTATTGTAAAATATCTATAAAAACTTTTTATGATCATTTGTGCAGGATCTATATTTGCAGACTACATAAGCAAAATAGATAAGTTTCCAAAAAAACCAATTAAGGTTTTATCAAGTGGTATTGATAGAAGACTGGGTGGATCAGCGGCGGTATCAGCATTTACTGCAAAAAAATTAGGATTTAACTCAAAGTTTATTGGTAAATTTGGTGATGACGTTTCATCAATTTTCTTAAGAAATGAATTTAAAAAATTTTCTATAAATATCGATAAATCAATTATTATAAAAAATTGTCAATCATCTCAAAGTTTTGTAATTGAAGATACTAAAGGTGAAAGATTGCTGGCAGCTTACAATGATCCAAAGTTACTTAAATATAAAAAATTACCAACTTTAGAGTTCAGAAAAAAGGATATTTATTCAATAGATATGAGATGGATTAGTTTAGCTACTAAAATTACTATCAACGCTAAGAAAAAAAATATTAAATGTGTTGCTGATTTGGATAACTTTAAAAACTCTTCAAGTATTTCAAAGATTATAAAAAATGCTTCCCATCCTATATTCTCTGAAGAGGGTTTGAAAACATATAGAAAAAATAAGAATTTTGAATCAGCTCTTTTTCAAATATTTAATGAAACAAAAAAATTTGTAGCTGTTACTATGGGATCAAGAGGAGTTTATTGGGTAGAAAATAATTCATTATATCACTGTAAAGTTCCTAAAGTAAAAACTGTTGAAACAAATTGTGCAGGAGATGTTTTTCATGGTGCTTTTGCATCAGCTTTATCACAATATAAATCAAATTCTGAATGTATCTTATTTGCTGCTGCAACAGCAACATTAAAGTGTATGAAAACCGGTGGAATATACTCAATACCCAAAATCAATATAGTAAATAAATTTATAAAAAAATTAAAAATTACAAAAATTAAATGATAAAAATATTAATTACAGAATTTTTAAATCAAGAGGCTTTAAAAAACTTACATCAAGATTTTAACATTACTTACAGATCTGAATCTTGGTCAGATAAAGATTATTTAGAAAATGAAATACATAACTTTGATGGAATTATTGTAAGAAATAAAACAAAACTAGATAAGTTTCTTTTAGAAAAAGCTCTTAAATTAAAATTTATAGGTAGACTAGGTGTCGGTCTTGATAATATAGATACTGAATATTGCAAAAATAATAATATATTTGTACAGCCTGCAACAGGTATGAATGCTGATTCTGTTGCTGAATACGTAATTAATTCATCACTTACGCTATTAAAAAAAACTACAATTGTAAATGCACAAACTCAAAATGGAAAATGGCCAAGGACTACAATTAATACAATGGAAATAAGTGGCAAAACATTAGGACTTATAGGATTTGGAAATATATCAAAAAAAGTTCTAAGGCTTGCTAACGCTTTTGATGTTTCTACAATTACATTTGATCCATATGTGTCCCTAGAAGAAGCAAATATACATAATGTTAGAAAGGTATCTTTTGAAGAAATTCTTAATTTAGCAGATATCATATCCATTCATGTTCCTCTTAATAATGAAACAAAATACATGTTTAATAATGAGTCATTTATTAAAATGAAAAAAAAACCAATAATTATTAATTCTTCAAGAGGAGGTATAATAAACGAAACAGACTTACTTAATGCTTATTTTAATAATAATATTTCTGGTTTTGCTTTAGATGTTTTTGAAAGCGAGCCTGTTAATGAAATATTTCTATCAAAGATAACAAATGAAATGAATTGTATTCTAACACCACATAATGCAGGAGTAACTGAAGAATCTAATGAAAGGGTTAGTAAATTTATTATAAAAAAAACAAATGAATTTCTTCAGAATTTTAAAGATTAAATTCACTCATTTTAATAACACGATTTTCTTTTATCGATAGTTCTGCTGCTTGTCCTATTGCAACTGACATTAAACCATCTTTGAGCGAAACATCAGGTAGTGTATTATTTTTAATAGCATCATAAAATGCTAAATGTTCAAAATATGTTGATCCATGATGGTGTCCTGCCATTAATATTTTTTTATCAACTTCTATATTATCAGTTATTACAGTAGAACTATTCCTCATTCCCATTTTTACTTCAGAGATATTTTTACCGGAATTGTGAGATGGAACAAATGCTTCAATTTTCCCTTTGTCTCCAACAGCTACTACTTCTTCTTGGTATTCAGAATTATCTGCAAACATACATAAATCTAATAATCCTCTAACACCATTTTGAAAATCAATTATTACGAAACCATTATCAATAATATCTGGTACCTTACCATTGTATTTTTCATCAAGATGATTTACTTCTTGACTGCCACTTGCAAAAACTTGTTCAACTTCACTTTGAGTTATAAATCTCATCAAATCAAAAAAATGACAACATTTTTCAACCATTGTTCCACCAGTGTTTGAATCAAATCTATTCCAATTATCAACTTTTTTAAGAAATGGAAAACGATGTTCGCGAATAGATACCATTTTTAATTTACCTAAAGTTTTATTATGAACTCTTTCAATTAATTTTTTAACAGGCGGCATATATCTGTATTCCATACCTACCCAAATCACTTTTGAATAGTCTTTTGAAATTAACTGAAATTTTTTACAATCATCAATAGTTGTGCAAAGTGGCTTTTCTATTAAAAGATGTTTATTGGTTTTCAAAATTTTTTCTAAAACTTCAATATGGGTAAAATTTGGAGTGGCAATTATATATGCATCTGCATCATCGTTATTTATTAATTCATCTAAGTCCCTATATGAGTTAAAATCATTCGTAATAAGCGAATAAGATTGGTTTAATGAGCCCTCGTTAGGATCACATATTGATGTGACTTTAGCATTATCTAATAAATTAACATTTTTAATATGTTCCTGACCCATAGTTCCTGCGCCAATGATTCCATATTTTATAAAGCTACTCATATTGTGTATGTTGGTATTTGTAATTTAGTTCCCAAATTTTGTATATCTTTAAAAATATTTCCATAAGTAAATGCTAAATGATGTTCCAATCCACTTAAGAATATTTTTTTTATTTTTTTATTTGTATCTTTTCCTAAACTTACAACTCCAGAAGTACCGGAGAAAGATTTTTTTCTCTTAATAATTTCCCCTCTTGCTATAAAAAATTTTAATTTATTTTCAGATTTTGAAACTCTGAAGATAGTTATTTTACCTGGTTTTAAAGCAAAGTCATGAAGTAAGGGTTTTCTTCGATTTGAATGTACAGTGACATTAGCCTTATTTTTTTCCGCCATACTTATAGGTGCAAGTCCGCAATGCCAGAATACTGCAGTATTGTCTTTTATATCTAAATCAACAATATCTACCAGAAGTGAGGGCTTATTATTTAACTGATTTAAAATATTACAACTTAGACTTCCAAGAACATCTGCTTCACATGCAGAACTTATTTTTTTTTCGTTCATCATCGCCATTGGACCACATGAAGCACAACCATATTCAGTAAACATTTCCGGCCAACATCTCACTGCAAAAGCATCAAACTTTTCTTTTTTTTGAATTTTTTCTAATCCATGAAATAATGAAATACTTTTTTCAACTTCAATTTGATTAAGATTATTTAAATCTTTTAAGTTTTTTCCAATATTTTTTTTAGTATTAACAATTTCATTTTTATCTACTTTACTAGAAATTTTAAATAATTTTTTTAAACTAATCTTAGAAACTTTTGTATGAAGTTTATTTTTTAATTCGCTAACTTTATAATCACATGTATCAAAACCATCTGGTCTTTTACCAATTAATGCTATTTTAGGTTTTAAGTAAGTAATATTTCTAAAAATTTTTTCTGAGCTTTCAATTTTTTTTAAATAGTTTTTCTCTAAATTTTCTTCATTATTCATAAATCCAATAATTTTTTTATTAAAGTATTTAACTTCTTTATCAAAGATAACAAAATCAGAATAAATTTTGTTTTTTATTAATGAATGTAATCCTAAATTAACTCCACAAAGAGAATTTAGTCTTAATCTCCCTCCAGTTCTTTTTTCTTTAAAAGATATAAAAAAAATTGGTACTTTAAAAAGTTTAGTGAATTTCTTAATGAACTTTGAGTCAGTAAATGTAGACTGAATAATTAAATATTTCTTACATTCTTTTTTCTTAAAAAAAGATAAAGCTTCTTCACTAATTTCATCATTTGTTATTAATTTTTCAAAAAAAATAATGTTAGAGCTTAATTTTTTTAATCTTTTTTCAACTAATCCTATTTTTTTGTTTGCATAATTTATATCAAATGTTTCTCTACCAAGACTAAGACAACCAATCATTTAAAGTTTCCTTTTAAAAAAATATCTTTTTTTTTGTGATTGTAACACTACCAAGTAAAAAACAAAAAAACAGAATATTTTTCCATTTTATAATGACTTTTATTATCAATTTCTCTTGTATAAATATTTACTATATGTTTATGTTTAAGAATAAAATTGGAGGAATAATGATTAAATTAATTCTTAAAAAACTTTCAATTACTTTTATTGCAATCTCTTTTACTATAATTTCTTCAGTAGCTTCTGCAGAAATTACAATAACTTGGCCGTCTATTTGGGTTGGAAAAGATTCAAAGACTACTGTTATTGGAGAGCTAATAGATGAATTTAATGCAGCAAATGCAGGTTCAATAAAAGTAGTTGTTGAAGAACAAACTGATTATGACATTTACGCTCAGAAACTAACTGCTCAGATAGCGACAGGTGAACTACCTGATATAATGACGGTTGGTGCTCAGCTTTTAGATGTTTTACATAGAAGTGGGAAAGCAATGGATCTTGCACCTCATATAAATTCAGATCCACACTGGAACAATGTATACCCTGAAAATGCACTTCAATCTGCTATGACTGATGGAGTCCTTTCAGCATTGCCATATGAACTTTTTGTAACTCCTGTTACCTATAATAAAAAAATATTAAAGGAAGCTGGTTATGATAAGTTCCCTGACAATTATGATGATTTTTTCAAGATGTGTGAAGCAATTACAGCTAATGGTAAGGTTTGCACATCTCAAATGACTGGTAAAAATGGTTGGACATCAATGTTATGGTATTCACAGGCTTTAGCTTCTGCTGGTGGACCTGATATTTATGAAAAAGGTCTAGACGACCCAGCTTATGTCAAAGCTTTTGAAGTTATGGAAAAAATGTATCAATACACAACTAGTGATGCCATTGGTGCAGATGCAGGTGTTTCAGGAGGACATTTCCTAAATGAAAGAACTGCAGTATTTATGAATGGACCTTGGTTCATTGCACGTTACACTTCTGATGGAATACCAGGCTTACATGAAAATATAGGTGTAGCTGCTGCTCCCATGTTAATGGGCGGTGAAGGTTCACCTGGAGGTTATGTTGGTGGTAGACAATCATCACTAGCAGCAGGTAAGCAATCTGATCCTGCAAAAGAGGCAGCAATAGTTAAGTTTTTAAAATGGTTAACTATCCCTGAAAATGTTGCAAGACTTTCTTATAGCTCAGGCGCGATGTTCATTGTTAATGCTGATCTACCTAATGATATGGATAGACTTTTTATAGAAATGAAACAGGGAATAAGTGATGCTCCTTATGTTGCTCCTATCTTTCAAAATGGAATCGGTTCTTTAGCTGTAGCTAGTGAATTTCCACAAGCATTGTCTGCTTTGGCTTTAGGTGATGTAACACCCGAAGGTGCAGTAGAAATGTTACAAGACGCTGAATAATAACTTTATAACTATGAGGTATTTTTATACCTCATAGTTTACTTTTCTATGAAAATAAAAAAAGATGAAGTCGGCTGGTTATTGTTATTCATTGCCCCTACTTTAATTCTTTTTGCACTTTTTTTTATTTTACCAATTTTATTCCTTTTAGCGAGTAGTTTTACAAATTGGGATGGTATTGATGCAGAATTTGTTGGATTTGAAAACTATATTAAATTATTTAATAAAAAAAGCTTTATCCGAGCAATTACAAATAACTTATATTGGTGCATTACTGCAGCAATTATTACTGTGCCATTAGCACTGATTATAGCATTACTCTTATCTCATCGATCAAGAGGTTGGAAAGTTTTTAGAACAGTTCTTTTTGTTCCACAAGTTGTATCTTCAGCTGCCATAGCGATGCTTTGGGCAGCTGTTTTTAATGCTGAATATGGATTATTAAATTTTATTTTAGACAATATAGGTTTATCTGATTATAAAAATCATAACTGGTTAGGAAATGTAAGAACAGCAAATGCTGCATTAATTGGGTTTTCCTTGTGTTATGTTGGTTATTTCATGGTTATAATGCTAGCTAAAACAGCAAGTATATCAGAAGATTATTACGATGCCGCAAATATAGACGGTGCAAGTCAAATTCAAAAAGATCTATATATTACTGCTCCAATAATAAAGAGCACGTTTTTTCTTTGTGTTATTTTAGCTGTGATCTTTAATTTAAGGCAATTCGAATATGTTTATCTTATGACTGCTGGTGGTCCAGCAAATAAAACTCAAGTTCTAGTCGTTTATATTTGGAATGAATTAACAGTTCAAAGACTTGGAAGAGGAAGTGCCGCAGGAGTAATTATGATAGCTTTAGGAGCTATGTTACTTCTATTACTCCGTAGATTATTAAAAAGTGAGACTTATAACTAATATGACTAAAGATAATTCTTTAAATTTTTATTCTATTTTTAAATGGGTAATAATAATTTCTTTTGTTGTATATGCAGTGTTCCCATTTCTTTGGTTAGTTCTTGCTTCTTTAAAAACAAATGCAGAGTTGCTTGATAACCCATTTAAATTACCAAAAGTATTTCAATTTCAAAATTATTCAAATGCAATTCAAGAAGCAGGTCTAATTCAATTAATAATAAATTCTTTAGTAATTAGTACATGTGCTACTTTTTTAAATATCCTTTTTGCGTCAATGTGTGCTTTCGCAATAGCAAGACATATTTTTTGGTGGAAAAATGTATTATTTTTAATGATTACGGCTGGTATTCTAGTACCTTTAAATGCATTAATAATCCCTTATTATGCGATTATTAATTTTTTAAATCTTTATGATACAAGACTTGGTCTAATATTAGTTTATTGTGCAGTCGGATTGCCTGTATCAACATTTATCTTAACAGAATTTTTTAAAGGTATTCCAAAAGAAATTGAAGAAGCATCGTATTTAGATGGTTGTAATTTTGTAGCACGTTATTTTAGAATTATGTTACCTCTAGCCCTTCCCGGCTTAGCCACTGCAGGAACTTTTCAGTTTATATTATGTTGGAATGAATTTATCTACGCAATGCTTTTAACTTCATCTACTGAAATAAGAACAATTCAGTTTGGTATTAGTTATTTTACAAATGAATTTTTCTCTGATTACGTTGGAATGTTTGCTGCAGTAGTAGTTAGTATTCTACCAAGTATTACAGTGTTTGTACTCTTTCAAGAAAGAGTTATAACTGGATTAACAGCTGGGTCAGTTAAAGGGTAGATATTTTATTTTTAGAATTTTAGTATTAAAATATGAAATCAGTTGAAAACAAAAAAATATTTATAAATTCAAACAAATATGTTTATCGAGTTGAACATTTAACACTAGAAGGTACATGCTCAATAGATCATGGACCAAAGTATGTAGAAATTAAGAATTTGTTTGTTGATAAATATCCAGTAACTAACAAACAATATTTAAATTTTTTGAAAAAAACTGGTTATTTTCCAAAAGATAATCAAAGATTTTTAGAACATAAACCTAATAAAAGCATTTATGATTTACCAGTTGTTTTTGTTTCTCAAAAAGATGCTGCGGAATATGCTAAATGGGCAGGTGGTCGACTTCCAACTGATGAGGAATGGCAATATATTGCTTCTGGTCCCAAATATTTGGAATGGCCGTGGGGAAATAAATTTAATCCAACTTTATGTAATCATGATGGACAGCACCTTGTTTGTGTTAATGTATATAGAAAAGGAGCAAGTTGGTGTGGTTGTGAAGATATGGCTGGAAATTGTTGGGAGTGGACTGCTGATATTCATGATGATGGTAATCATCAATTTGCTTTGTTAAGAGGTGGAAGTTATTTCTATGCACATGATCATTGGCATGTTGGCGGAGGTGCGAGAAAAAATAATTATCATTGGAAATTACAAATATTAAATGAGGGAATGAACAGGGCTGCTACTCTTGGTTTTCGATGTGTTTATGATGCAAAATAAATTTACAGATAAAAAAAAATCTATAGATTTTTCATTAGGTAATTTGAACTTATCTGTAGATGTATATAAAAACATTTTCTTAAAAGAATTAAATTTTATAAAAAATATTAACAATGAACTTTTTAGTATACGAGTTGAAAATAAATTAATTCCTAAAAATAAATATAAAATAGAAAAAGTCTCTAAAAATACCGATGATAATTTCACTTTCATATCAATAGATTTTTCACAAATTTTTGAAAATGATTTCTTTGAAGGAAGAATTTCTTTTGTTCAGAAGAAAAAAAATATTATAGATTTTATTTTTCAGCTTTCAGCTAAATGGCATAAAGATATTCCAAAGAAAGTACTCTTAAAATTTCCATTTCTAATTAATCTACATAAAAATAAAAATTTCTTAAAGCCAGGCGATATATTTGATGGAAAAAAAAGAATAAATAAAGGAGTTTGGAATTTACACGAATATCCACCTTCAATAATATCTGATAATTTAGGAAATCAATGTTTAGGTTTTGAATTTTACGATCAATTCCCTTGGCAGGCGAACTATAATCTTGGAATGAGTGAAGCTATATCAAATGAAAATTTTGAAAAACTTGAAACTGAAGTTCAATTAAATCGTGAGTTAACAGATATTATTCTAATGAAAATTTATATAAGCTCTAATGGAAGAGAAAAAATTTTCAATCTTTGGAAAGAAAATACCAGACAAAGATATGATCTAAGAAAATATCACGATAATAAAAATAGATGGATAAAAAATAATTATCTACAACACTTTATGTTTGCTTATGGAGAAGAGGCTTTTGATTATAAAAAAATGGAATTTAAAATTATTCAAATTATTAAAGAAGGGAAAGAATTTGGTGGTTATGATTCAATTTTATTTTGGCACCAATATCCCAGATTGGGTTTAGACGAAAGTAATCAATGGCAATTATATAAATATTTACCAAAAAATTATAAAACTATTAAAAAAATTGTTGATATATGTCATTCAGAAAATATTAAATTTTTTATTCCTTTTAAACCATGGGATATTAGATCTAATGAAAGCTTAGATAGTCACGCCAAATCTTTAGAAAGATTTATTAAAGAAACAAGTATCGATGGTTTTTTTCTTGATACAATGTCTTCTTTGCCTGATTCATTTTTAAAAATTAAAAAAAAATTTCCTTTATTTGAATTTTGTTCAGAAGGCACTCCTAGAGAACAAAGGCAAATTGAAACCTTAACAAGTTCATGGGATCAAATTGGTGATATTAGAAGGAATTTTAAAGTGGAGATAAATTCAAATTTTTTTCGTTTTCTTTTTCCAGAGCATCCACTTAATCTTGTTTCTCGATGGAGTGTTGGATCTGATAAGGATTCGTTAATTAAAAGAGCGGCTTTTAATGGAATGGGAATGGTTATTTGGCAAGATATTTTTGGTTGCTGGCTTCCATTTAGTATTGAGCAAAAAAAGAATATAAAGTCTCTTAAATCAACTCTTAAAAAATATCACAAATATTTTTATGGAGATAATTCAGTTCCATTAATAAAAACTTTATCAGAAAAGATTATTTGCAATGAGTTTTCAAATTCATTTTCAAAAGAAAAAATCTATTCTATTTATAACTTTAGTTCAAATAAAATTAAAGGAAGAATTTTAAAACTTCCTTCAGCTGTAAAAGAATTTAAACAAATTTATGGAAAAAGTGCAAATATTAAAATTGAAAAAAAACAAAATAATTTTTATTTGTTAGCAAATCTTGATTTAGATGATGTAATGCTACTTTATATTAAATTTGATATTTGATAAAAAATTAGCTTAATGCTTTTATAATCCCTCTTAATTCAGATAATCCCATCATTCTTCCTATTGCTGTATAACCAGGATTTATAGATTTTTTAAATTTATCATCTAATAAGCAATGACCATGATCCGGTCTCATTGGAATTTCTACTTTTTTATTTTTACTTCTTCTTTTCTCTTCTTTTAAAATTAGTTTTATTAATTTAACAAAATTAACATCTCCACTAAGGTGATTTGTCTCGTAGAAGCTTTTCCTATCCTTATCAATTTTTACGTTTCTTAGATGAATAAAGTTTATTTTCTTTTTGAAAGTATCAAAAATTTTGTAAATATTATTGTTTATATTTGATGCTAAAGAACCTGAACAAAATGCCATACCATTTGACAACGAATCATATGAATCTAAAATATACTTATAATCTTTTAAATTAGAAGCAATTTTGGGTATTCCAAAAAGTGCTACCGGTGGATCATCTGGATGAAGTGTCATATTTACTTTGCATTCTTCAGCCACAGGTATGATTTCTTTTACAAATTCAATTAAATTTTCTTGCAATTCTTTTTTGTTATAATTTTTATATGCAGAGATCATTGTTTTAAATTCATTTATAGAATATTTTTTTTCTGATGCTGGTAGTCCACCCATTACTGCAATCTTTAAATTTTCAACATCTTTATTACTCATTTTTTTAAATGTTTTCTCTGCATTTTTAATATCTTTAGAAGAATATCTAGAATCAACATCATTTAACTTTAAAATAAATGTTTCAAATATAATGATATGTTGATAATTAAACTTTAAGGCTAAACCATCTGTTGGAAGTTTAAAGTCTAGTTGTGTTCTTGTCCAATCTACTATAGGCATAAAATTATAACAAATGGTTTTAATATTATTTTTAGATACATTTGATATAGAATCTTTATAGTTATTAATGAGTTTTCTAAAATTCTTATGTCTTAATTTGATGTGATTATGAACCGGAATACTTTCAACTACATTCCATTTTAGATTAATATTATTTGAGTTATTATATTTATTTATAAAATCAATTCTCTTCCTAACATCATTTTTAGACCATTTTTCTCCATATGGAATTTGATGTAACGATGTTACAATAAATTCAGCATTTGATTGTCTTATATCTGAAAGACTTACCGGATCATTAGGTCCATACCATCTAAAAGAATTTTGCATAAGACTTTTATATCTGATAAATTTACATTTAAAATAACTACTTTGAAAATATGCAAAAAAGAAATTTAGGTAATACAGATATTAAACTTACGTCAATTGGGTTTGGTGGAGCACCTCTAGGTAATTTATTTGAAGAACTAAACGAGCCTGAATGTTTTGATATTATTAAAAAATCCTATGAAATGAATATAAATCTTTTTGATACTTCACCTTTATATGGTTATGGTCTAAGTGAGCATAGAATCGGAAATTTTCTAAAAAATATTGATCCAGATAAATACTACCTTTCAACAAAAGTAGGTAGGTATCTTACTCCAAAAAGAAATTATTTTAAGAAAGGAAAATTTAAAGGTCATATAAATTTTATACCCAATCTTGATTACTCATATGATGGAGTGATGAGATCATTTGATCAATCAATTCACCGATTAGCGGTATCTAAAATTGATATCTGTTTAATTCATGATGTAGACAGATATAATTTTGGTAAAGATGTAGATATATATTTCAAGCAAGCAATGGAAGGAGCATATAAAGCTCTAAATTCACTTAAAGAACAAAAAGTTATTAAAGCTATTGGAGTTGGATTAAATGATGCAGATATCTGTGCAAAATTTGCTAATGAGGGAGATTTTGATTGTATGTTACTTGCAGGAAGATACACGCTTATAGACCAAAGTGCTCTTGATGAATTTTTTCCAATAGCAAAAAAAAATAACATTGGAATAATTCTTGGAGGTGTTTTTAATTCAGGCATATTAGCAAAGGGCATTGGTGATAATGTAACGTATTGGTATGATAAAATACCACCTGAAATTAAAGAAAAATACAAAAAAATTTCTCTCGTATGTCAAAACCATGATGTCCCTGTACCTGCCGCAGCACTTCAATTTTCCTACTCTAATAAATTAATTTCATCTATGATATTAGGTATAGATAGAGTAGAACAACTAGCACAGAATTATAAGTATTTAAATTATCCTATTCCAAAGAAACTATGGAGTGATTTGATTAAAGAAAATCTTATTGATGAAAGATGTATGATTTAATTATTAACTTTTGTTATTGTACACAACATTTCAAAAGCAATTGAAGCTGCAACTAAAGAAGTCATATTATTTACATCAAATGGCGGTGATACCTCTACAACATCTCCACCTACAAAATTGATTTTGCTTAGTGCTCTTATAATAGTTTGTGCCTCTCTCACATTAAAACCTCCAACCTCGGGAGTCCCAGTGCCAGGAGCAAAAGTTGGGTCTATTCCATCTATATCAAATGTAAAGTATGTATCTGTTGAAACTAGAACTTCATAAATTTTTTCAATACATTTACTAAATCCCATTTCATAATAATCATCTATAGTAATTATAGTTACACCTTGTTCTCTAGCCCATTTCAGATCATCTGGATCATATAAAGAACCACGAAGACCAAGGATTACATATTTTTTTGGATCTATAAGATTTTCTTCAATAGCCCTTCTAAAAGGTGTTCCATGAGTATATTTGAAACCTCCAAAATAAGTATCCCATGTGTCAGAATGAGAATCAAATTGAAATAAACCTATTGGTTTTTCCTTTGCAATACCTCTTAAAATAGGAAGAGTAATTAAATGATCACCGCCAATAGATAATGGAATTGTTTTTGAACTATAAATATTTGAGTAAAATTTTTCTATTTTATCTAAACTATCATTTAAGTCAGCTGGGTTTACAGGACAATCACCTATATCTGCAATATTATATTTGTCATATGGGCTTTTAAGTGAAACAGGGTGATAAAGTCTTACAAGTGATGATGCATTTCTAATTTCTCTAGGACCATGTCTTGCACCAGGTCTATTAGTAGTTCCTCCATCCCATGGTACACCTGAAATACAGTAGTCTAATTTATTTAAATCTTTAACTATAGGTAGCCGAAAAAAAGTAGCAACATCAGCAAAGCGAGGAGTTTGCATACTAGATAAAGGTTTAATTTGAGTCATAAAAGTATCTTATGGTATATAGAATTGTATTATACAAGACAAATTAGTATGGATTATAGCAAATTTCCTAAACCACAAAATGATGGAAAAGCTGATCATCTTTTTAATAAGTTTTTGCCTGATATTTCTCTTAAAAATCAACAGGGAAATCTTTTAAAAATTAAAAGATCTGATACTTTTCGTTTAGTTTTATATTTTTATCCTATGACAGGTAATCCTAATAAAAATTTGCCTAAAAACTGGAATCAAACACCAGGAGCTAGTGGATGTACTGTGGAGACGTGCAGTTTTAGAGATAATTATGAAGAGTTGATGAAACTTAATTCGCTGCCTATAGGAATATCTACTCAAACAATAGATTATATTAAGGAAATGACAGATAGATTGAAAATCCCTTATGATGTTTTAAGTGATTCAGAAAATATTTTGCTCAAATCTTTAAAAATGCCTTATTTTGAAATTGAAGATAAAATTTATTTTAAAAGATTAACTCTTATTGTGGAAAAAAATATTGTTAAAAAAGTATTCTACCCTATTTTTCCTCCTAACAAACATATAAATGAAGTTTTAAAATGGCTAAAAGCAAACTAACTATTTTTTTATTTTTTGTATTTTTGTTTTTTTCTAACCTATCAATAGCTAATCCAAATATAGATCAATGGTTAGAGTCAGAGAAATCATATAAAGATCTTATTAATGAAGGATTTGAAGTAAAGAGCTACGCTATAAGTGATATAGAAGTTGGAAATGATTTAATAATAATCTTATTTGTTACCGTTCTCCAAAAAGATAAAGAATTATATGAGTGTCAGGAATATCAAACTATAGATAAAAATGTTGAAACATTAGATATGAACTTAATCTGCAAAGAATTAGTTCAGCCTTATGAAAGAGGTATGGGAACTTAGGATCGTTCAATATTTAAAAAAAACCATTGTAATGCGATTAACGTAAGTCCATTAATAATTTCTTTTTTTTTCATCTTTGTTTTTACCTCATCAAAACTATAACTTTTAACTAATATATCCTCATTTTCGTTCTCAAGACCCCTTATAATTTCTTTATCTGGAGCAATTACCTCACCCAAAAAAAGATTATAGAAAGATTCGGATGATCCAGGAGCTGGAAAATATCCTTGTATTGATCTAAGATTACTTACTTCACATCCAGTTTCTTCTAAGCATTCTCTCTTCGCTGTATCTTCTGGAGTTTCATTAGGGTCAATTATTCCAGCAACTATTTCATCAAGATAATTTTCATTATCCTTAGAAATTGTACCCGGTCTGAACTGTTGAATTAAAACAATTTTTTTATTTTTAGGATCATATGGTAAGACTGCAGATACTTGTGCACCACCAAATAACTCTCTTTTTATTTCATTACTCCAATTTCCATCATATTTTTTGTATTTAAGAGTAATTTCATTCATTTTAAAGAATCCGTTGTAAATATTCTTTTTATTTAAAATTTTAAATTTTGGACTCATAAAAATTGATATATTTTATATTACATATATATTTATAACTATGGAGAAAGCATTATTTGGCGCAGGTTGTTTCTGGGGTGTGGAAGAAACATTTTCTAAAACTCCAGGTGTAATAAATACCTTAGTAGGTTATTCTGGAGGCGATACTATTAACCCTTCTTATGAAAGTGTTTGTCAAGGAAATACAAATCATACTGAAGTTGTTTTAGTTGAATTTGATAATTCTAAAATATCTTATGAGGAACTTTTGATGGTTTTCTGGAAATGTCATGATCCTAGTACTTTAAATAGACAAGGCCCCGATATTGGAACACAATATAGGTCAGCGATATATTATTATAACGAAGATCAAAAAACTAAATCTATTTATTCTAAAAATGAATACGCTAAGAGTGCAGGATTAAATATTGTTACTGAAATATCAAAAGCTAAGGAATTCTATAAAGCTGAAGAATATCATCAAAAATATATCCAAAAAACAGGTTTATACTGCACTACATAGTTTAATTCTTTAAGTAACCAATGTCTGTAGATTTTTATTACGCATTTTTAACAGGCTGGGTAATACTTTTATTATTTTGGAGTACCATTGTTTTCTTTATATATTTGAGAAAACCTCCTAAATCCAAATTGACTAAAAGTTTTGTAATCAAATCTTATCTGTTTTTTTTGACACTATTGTTTATAATTTTATTTTTTCGATAAACCGATTCGTTTTTCTTATAAATTATGTATCAACATATAGTAGGTCAAAAAGATTAAGATACTAACATATTGATAATTAACAACTTTTTTATATTTAATGTTGAATACTGGTTTTTTCATAAATATAAACTACCTCGAAATTAATAAAATTATTATGTCTATATTAAAAAACTATTTTAAACAAAACAGTGTGATGCACAGTTTTTCAAGTTGTCAATGGCCAATTGGAGATCCACAAGAGAAAGATTTTCATTTTTGTGAAGCTGATACCGTTTCTGGAAAGCCTTATTGTCAGAGTCACTGTGATGTTGCGTATATTGACGAAAAAGAGCTTAAAAAAGAAAAAGAAGCTCAAAAAAATCGTCGCATTGCTGCTTAAGTCAATCTCTACAAATTATTTTTTCATCAATTGTTAATAATTTAGAGTTATTGACATAAGTGATCATTTTCTTAAAATAACAAAAAACATGTTATTCAGTATACTGAAAAAACTTAACTTTGACGGAACATTAGAAATCATAGATTCTAATGACAAGATTTATAAATTTGGAAATTCAAATCCTCACGTTTGTATAAGATTAAAAAACAAATCTATTGAAAGAAAACTATTTTTAAACCCTAATCTTCATATAGGTGAAGCATATATGAATGAGGAGTTAGTTATTGAAAAAGGCACTATAGAAGACTTTCTTAATTTAATAACTAATTGTTACGATGAGTTTATTTCTAACAATAAGTTTTATAAATTTTATGAATATTTATCTTCTATATTTATGCCATTTCATCAAATTAATCAGCTTGTAAATTCGAAAAAAAATGTAGCACACCACTACGATATAAATGAGGATTTATATAAGTTGTTTCTTGATCAGGATATGCAATATTCTTGCGCATATTTTCACAACCCCAATATTAGTTTGGACCAAGCACAGAAAGATAAAAAACAACATATTATCAAAAAACTACAAATTACAGAAAATATGGATGTACTTGATATTGGATGTGGTTGGGGTGGAATGGCAATTGAAATAGCAAAATCTACCGGAGCTAAAGTAAAGGGAATTACACTTTCAGAAAATCAATTTAAGACTGCTTCTGAAAGAGCACAAAAAGAGGGTTTGAGTGACAAAGTTTCTTTTGCATTACAAGATTATAGAAATGAGATTGAAAAATATGACCGTATAGTATCAGTTGGAATGTTTGAGCATGTTGGTGTCAAATATTTTAAAACCTATTTAAGTAAAGCTAATGATATTTTGAGAGAAAATGGTGTTTTTCTTTTGCATACAATTGGTCAAAGAGGCAAACCAACTGCTACAAGTCCTTGGATAAGAAAATACATTTTTCCTGGCGGTTATATTCCATCATTATCTGAAGTAATGAATGAAACACAAAAACTTAATATAAATGTCACTGATATTGAAGTACTTAGACTACATTATGCTCACACACTTTCTAAATGGTATCAAAATATTATGATAAATAAGGATAAAATTATAAAGATGTTCGATCAACGTTTCTTTAGAATGTGGGAGTTTTATCTTTTGGCAAGTAAGTATTCTTTTGTAAACATGGGCAATGTTGTTTTTCAAATACAAATAGCAAAAAATATTAACAATTTGCCTCTTACAAGAAATTATATCTACAATTAAGCTCTTTAAATTTATTGAATTTCCAATACAGGTGATATAATCCTTTATATATGGCGCAATCATTAAATAATTACATCATTAGAGCTTCAGTATTTTTAGTTGCTGTTTTTGTTATTGTAGTTTTATTATATCCACTTTTACAAAATGCTTTTTTATCAAATATTTTTATTAACATAATAATTTTATTAGCTCTATTAACTGGAATTGTATTTAATTTTTTCCATCTTATTAATTTAAATTATAAATATATATCTTATTCCAACTTCAATATTACTAAATCTATAGAAGCATTTTCAACTTTAAGAGGGCAGGATAAAAATATTTCTCTTGAATTAAAAAATCTTGATGGAAAATTTGTTTTTAAAAGCTCATCAATAAATAGGTTAATAGAAAATTCAGATATGACTTTAATAAGCATAAGAGAAACCTCTCGTTACTTAGTTGGATTGCTAGTTTTTTTAGGACTCCTTGGAACTTTTTGGGGTCTTCTTAAAACTATTGGATCTGTCGGTAATGTTATTAGTGGTTTAGGTATAGATGATACAAATGTTGCAGGTTTTTTTAATTCTCTTAAAGATGGTTTAAACGCTCCACTAGAAGGAATGAGCATTGCATTTAGTAGTTCATTGTTGGGTTTAGCAGGCTCTTTAATTTTAGGATTACTTGATCTAAATCTTGGCCAAGCTCAAAATAAATTTAGTCAATATTTTGAGAAAATACTTAATTCTAATTCATCGCCAGATTTTTCAAAAGTAGAAGATAAGCCAACAGGTGAAGCAATTCAAAAAATTTAGATAAATTTAATGAAATACTTAATAAAATAAATTCAAACTCATCCAATCTCGATAAACAACTATCAAACTTTTTGTCTTCTCAGTTAAACACACAATCTTCTCTTATGAACTTAACAGAAGCTTTAAGTAAAAATGGAATATTAGAAGCAAAAAAAGTTAAAGAGTATTTTCAGAATATTGAAAAAGAATTAAAGAAAATTAAAAAATAATAATGTCTACTAGGTCTTTAAGAAATAGACTTGCTGATACAACAAATATATGGCCAGGTTTTGTAGATGTTTTAGCTACATTATTAATTGTAATTATCTTTGTTTTAATGGTTTTTACAGTTTCACAAATATACTTAAGTGATGCTATATCCGGAAGAGATAAAGCACTCCAAGATTTAAGATCACAAATTAATGAACTTTCAAAAATATTAGTTATTGAAACTAAAGATAAAGAGGAAGCTCTTTCAACTCTATCTGAAACCAAGAAACAACTTGAAGATACCCAATTAAATTTACAAAGTGAACAGTTATTAAGCGAACAATTACAAACAGATGTTGCAAAAAAACGATCAGAAATATTTGTTCAAGAGCAAAATATCATTGCATTATCCGAGCAAATTAGCAGTCTTTTAAAAGAGTTAAGAATAGTAGCAAATGCTCTAGAAACATTTGAAGGTCAAGAAATTGCTTTACTTGAAACTGAAGGACTGGGAGAAAGAATTAATAAAGCACTAGCAACAAGAATTGATCAGCTAAAAATACTTAATCAAGAATTAGATAATGCTAATTTAAAACTAATAGAAAGTGAGAAATCTCTTAAAGCTTCAATTGAAGAATTAAATGAAAAGAATAATAATTTAATGGCAATCAACGAAACTTTGGGTCTAGAGGATGGAGGAATTGAAGAGCAATTGTTAGCAATAAAAAACAAAAATGAAGAACTTCTAAGTTTAAATAGGGAGTTAGAGAAAACAAATATCGAATTATCTTTAAGAGATGAAGAATTACAAAATCAAATAACTCAATATCAACAATTAATGAATGATCTTTTAGAAATTAACGATAGTCTTGGCTTAAAAGATGCATCACTTAAAGAGCAACTTGATGCAATTAGATTTAAAAATGAAGAATTAGCAAGATTAAATAAAGACCTACTTCAGAAAGATAATACCATTTTCGACCTTCGTGGAAAAATTTCTGAATTAAATAATATACTTTCTTTGTCTGAAGAAAAACAAAAACAGCAACTTGAAAAACTTGAACTCCTGCAAAATCAAATTGTTTCATTAGAGGAAGAAAATCAAGCACAAAAAGAAACCTCACTTGAAGAAATTGAAAAAATGGAGATACAGGCTTCAAAAACATTAGAGCAGGTAGAAATTCTTTCTAATCAAATTGATACTTTGCAAGAAGAAATAGCTTTACTTAATAGTGCTTTAGAAGCGAGTGAAAGTCAGGCTTTAATTAAGGATTTGGAAATTGAAGTACTTGGTGAAAAATTAAACAAAGCTCTTACATCTAAAGTATTTGAACTTCAAAAATATAGATCTGAGTTTTTTGGAAAATTAAAATCTATTTTAGGTGATAGAAAAGACATTAAAATTGTAGGAGATAGATTTATTTTTGAATCTGAGCTATTATTTGATTCTGCTTCAGCAGATTTACAACTATCTGGTAAAGAAAAGTTAAGTGAAATTGGTCTTACCTTAAAAGAGACTACTTATGATATCCCATCTGATATTGACTGGATTATCATGGTAGAAGGCCACACTGACAAAAGACCTATACAGACAATTAGATACCCATCAAACTGGGAATTATCTTCAGCTAGGGCTAATACAGTTTTAAAGCTTCTTCTTGATCTTGGTTTTCCACCAAATAGATTAGCATCTGCTGGATATGGGGAATTTTACCCTATTAGTGATGGAGACACTGAGGGTGATCTTCAACAAAACAGAAGGATTGAATTAAAGCTCACTTCTCGCTGATTTGCCTTAAATTTAACATAAACTGATCATAAAAAATCTTTATGAGATTATTAATTTTTTTTATTTTTAGTTTCTTCAGCTCATATTCTGTATTTGCTGCGTGCAGTGACCAGCCAGCAAATGAAGTGGATTGGACCAATTGTGATTTTAATGAAAATGTAGATTTATCTGGTTTTGGTCTGGCTAACTCTCAAATGTCAGGAGTTAATTTATCTCTATCTAATTTGGAAAAATCTCAACTTAACAACTCAAATCTATCAATCGGTAATTTTATTTTCTCAAATTTTAGTAATTCAAATTTATATGCTTCTAACTTACAAGGTGCAAATTGCAATAATGCTAATTTTGATAATGCAAACCTTGCTAGAGTAAACTTTGAAGGATCTAATCTCTTTGGAGCTACTTTTAATGGTGCAAATTTATATGAAGCAAATTTACTAGGAGCTAATATTTCAGGCGCCATTTTTGATGAAGCAAATTTGTCAAATGCAATTTGGATAGATGGTAAAAAATGTGCTCTTGGATCTATAGGCAGCTGCCAATAATTTTTTTACTACTTTTTATTGCAAGTTGTAAAATGTCAACTGTGACTAAAATTCAAAACAATGATGATAATAAAGTTAATTTTAAGATCTCAGGAAGTAATGAAACAGGCATTCAAATAAATAATTAAAATATTAATTTACTTTTCTTAAATTTAATGATTTGACCATCAAATAATGAGTAAGAATTATTATTTATATGCTTTTTGTGTAGTTTTTCTTGCTGGAATATTTTGGAGTTTTGGAGCGTTAACTGTGAGATATATGGTGGATGGCCATCAATATGTTTTTCAATATCTATTTTATAGAGGTTTAACTATTTCAATTATTCTTCTTATATATTTATTTTTTCGTGAAGGTTTTGCTTTATATAAAAATTTTCTCAAAATAGGAATACCATCTATACTTGGAGGGCTATTCCTAGCAACAGCTTTTACTGGTTTCATTTTTTCTATTACTATGACGACGGCTGCCGTTACATTATTTATGTTAGCAGCCATGCCTTTTATTGCAGCCATTGTTGGTTATTTTGTTCTTGGCGAAATACTAAAAAAATCAACATTAATTGCAATGGTTGTAGCATTCACAGGTGTTTGCGTGATGATAATAAATGACAGTATTTCTGGAACTGCTTTAGGTGCAATAATAGGATTTATTTCTGCAACTGGTTTTGCGTTATACACGGTAACAATACGATGGAAACCTGAAACACCAAAATTCACAACAGTTGTTTTGGCTGGAATATTTTGTGCAATATTTGCGTTCTTTATTTTGGGTTTCTCTTTTGAACCTTTTATTATGATGCCTGAAATAAATAGCTATTTGAGTATACTGCATGGATTAATTGTTGCAGCTGGATTAATACTTTACAGTCTTGGAGCAAAATATTTACCCTCAGCTGAGCTTGCACTTTTATCGTTAATGGAAGTTGTTGGAGGAGTTCTGTGGGTTTGGCTTCCTATTTTTGGAATTAATGAAGTACCAAGTACAACAGTAATAATTGGAGGTTTCATTATAACTGCAGCTGTAGTT